>NZ_JBHJRC010000012.1:0-5665 GCF_042261735.1 Kitasatospora sp. NPDC056327
GAGCGGACCGGACGGTGCGCGCCACCCGCGCCGCCCGGTCAGTGCGCGCTGTGCTTCTCCGCGCCGCGGTGCCGGTGCCCCTTGAGCTCGGCGTGCTGGGCCGGCGCGGAGTGCGGGACGGACGCCGCGGCGTCCCGGCCGCCGTGCCGGAACGCCGGGGCGACCGCCGGGGCGGCTCCGGCGGCCCCGGCGGCCCGCGGGACGGCACCGGCCGGCCACGGCGGGAGCGCGTTCGGCATGGTCGCCATGCCACGGCGTTCCAGCAACTCCTGGGTGCCCCGGCGGAGCTTGTGGGGGCTTGCCGCTGTTCGTCTGGTCATCGTCGGCCTCCCTTCGCCGGCCGCCGGCCGGACGGAACCCCGGCCGGAGGCCGCACGGGCGTTATGTCCCGATTGGTCGGAAGTTACACCTCAACCCACGACGGCCGGGACGTCAACCCGTTCACCCGATGAGCTCGTGGACGTAGCACCACCGCCAGTCCTCCCCGGGCTCGTAGGACCGGATCACCGGGTGCGAGCTGTTGTGGAAGTGCGCGGTCGCGTGCCGCTGCGGCGAGAAGTCGCAGCAGCCGATGTGACCGCAGTCCAGGCAGAGCCGCAGGTGCACCCAGTCCCGGCGCCCCTGGGCCAGGCAGTCGGCGCAGCCGTCCGCGGGCGGCCGGGGCGCGATGTCCCGGGGTGCGGCGGCGAGGTCTTCGCAGGCGCTCATGGGACGCACAGTAGTGACGCCGGGGCCGCCCCGCTCCCCGGGACACGCGCCCGGGGTGCTCGTGGGAGCATGCCACCCGTGGCGGATGTGACGGGGAGCGCGAAAGTCGGCAGGGCGGGCGGCAGCGGGGGCGGCCCGGAGGACGGCGGCCCGCCACGGCCGCCCGGCATCACCCGCACCGGCCGGGTCCGGCAGCCGGCCGCCCTGATCCGGCTGCTCGCGGGCCTCGCCGTGATCGCCCTGGCCCTGCTGTCCGCCGACTACGCCCGCGCCACCACGAACGGGCTCGCCGAGGACGTCGCCGGCGCCGCCGCCCTGGTGCCGCACCCGCTGGGCGGGGTCGCCACCGGCCTCACCACCGCCGCCCTGCTGCTCCTGCCCGGCGTCTCGGCCGCCCGCCGCCTGCTCGGCGCCGGTCCCGACCGCAGACACGTCCTCCAGCAGGTCGCCGACGGCGTGCTGGCCGCCGTCCTGGCGTACGGCGGCTCGCTCGCCCTCGACCTGTGGATCGACGGGTCCGCGCCGTTCTCCCTGGTCTCCGCACTCACCCAGCCGCTGCCCGGCGACCCGCTCGCCCGCACCGAGCCCGTCCACGGCCACCTCGCCCCCGTCCTCGCCCTCCTGATCGCCTCCGCGGCCCGCGAACGCCGGGCGACGTGGACCGTCCTCACCCTCTCGTCGCTCGCCGGACTCGCCTCCGGAGCGGCCACCCCGACCTCCCTGCTGCTGGGGGTGCTGATCGGCTGGACCGCCGCGCACGGCACCCGGTGGGCCGTCGGCGCCCCCGACCCCCGCCCCCGGCCCGCCCAGCTGCTGCACAGCCTGCGCGAGGCCGGTCTGCGCCCGCTCTCGGCCGCCCCGGCCGGCCCGGACCGCTACCTGGTCCGCCAGCGGGACGGCCGCCCCGAGCTCGACGTCCGGCTGCTCGACCGGCAGGCGGTCACCGCCGCCCTGGTGCAGCGGGCCTGGCGGCGCCTGCGGCTGCGCACCGCCCCGCACCCGCGCACCCTGCGCTCGCTGCGCACCGGCCTGGAGCACGAGGCCCTGGTCTCCTACGCCGCCGTCGCCGCCGGGGTCCGCACCCGCCGGATCGCCGCCACCGCCGAACTCGGCCCCGACACCGCGCTGGTCGCCTACGAGCGGCTGCCCGGCCGCACCCTGGACCGGCTGGCCGACGAGGAGCTGACCGACGCGCTGCTCGCCGACGCCTGGGGACAGCTGGCGCTGCTCCAGCGGCGGGCGATCGCGCACCGCGCCCTGGTGCCGTCCGCCCTGCTGGTCGACGGCGCGGGGACGGTGCACCTGGTGGACCTGGCGGACGGCGACATCGCGGCGGGCGAACTCGTGCTGCACAGCGACATCGCCCAGCTGCTCGCCACGCTCGCCCTGCGCACCGGGGCCGAACGGTCGGTGCGGGCCGCGGTCGCGGTGCTCGGCCCGGACGCGGTCGCCGCCGCCCTGCCGCTGCTCCAGCCGATCGCGCTGGCCCGCAGCACCCGGCTCGACCTCAAGCGGGCCGCCGCCGGACGCACCCCCGCCCGCGTCCCCGGCCCCCGGTCCGCCCCCGGGGCACCCGCCGCCGACCCGGCCGCGGCCGCGCCCGACCTGCTCGACGAGATCCGCGCCGAGGTCCTCCGCAGCCGCCCGCAGGCCCCCGTCCGGCCGGTCCGGCTGGAGCGGCTGCGTCCGCGCACCCTGCTCGCCGTCGGCGGCGGCGTGGTGGCCGGCTGGCTGCTGCTGCCGCAGTTCTTCGCCACCGAGCAGAACCCGGTCACCGCAGTCGCCGGCGCCGACCCGTTCTGGCTGGTCCTGGCCCTGCTCGCCGCGGGCGCCAGCCACGTCATGGGGGCGATGGGCTTCGTCGGCTTCGTCCCCGAGCGGCTGGACTTCCGCAACGCCGTGCTCGCCCAGGTCGCCGGCTCCTTCGTGAAGCTGGTCTCCCCCGGCGGCGTCGGCGGCGTCGCCCTGAACACCCGGTTCCTCCAGCGGGCCGGCATCCCGACCACCCAGGCGCTGTCCAGCGTCGGTGCCGGACAGCTGCTCGGGCTGGTGCTGCACCTGCTCCAGCTCGGCGCCTTCGTCTACCTGACCGGCGTGAAGACCGGCGGCTCCGAACTGGAGACCCTGCGGGTCGTGGTGGGCGGCCTCGCCGTCGCGGCCGCGCTGCTGACCGCGGTCTCCGCCCTGCCGCCGGCCCGGCGCCGGCTGGCCGCCCGGCTGCGCCCGCTGACCGCCGAGGTGCTGCCCAGACTGCTGGAGCTGCTGCGCAACCCGGGACGGCTGGCGGTCGGCTTCACCGGGCAGCTCATGGTGTCGCTCACACTGATCGCCTGCCTGTACTGCTGCGCCCGCGCGGTCGGCCGGGAGCCGTCCTTCGCCACCGTCGGGGTGGTCTTCCTCGTCGGCAACGCGGCCGGGAACGCCGCGCCGACCCCGGGCGGTGCCGGCTTCGTGGACACCGCGCTCACCACCGGACTGGAGCTGACGAACTCGATGGGGAACGGCGGGGCGCTGGCCGCCGTCGCGCTCTACCGGCTGCTCACCCTCGTCCTGCCGGTGCTCCCGGGCTGGGCGGCGCTCACCTGGCTCCAGCGCCGCGGGGCGCTGTAGCCGGCGGGCACCGCCCCGCCCCCGGCTCCCCGGCCGGTCCGCTACTCCCGGTACTCGTCCTCGTCGAGCTGGACGATCCGGCTCTGCTCGGCGGCGTCCGCGACGTCGGTGGCCGGGTCGGCGCCGAGCGCGCGCCGCTCGGCCAGCTCGTCGTACTCGTCCTCCGTGACCGTCTCCCCCGTCCCCTCGTCGGGCTCCACGGCCCCGGCGACCTCGTCCAGGTAGTCCTCGTGGTTCTGCGGCATGGTGTCCGTCCTCGTTCCTCGAAGGCTTCTTCCGGCCCGATGGGGTACTGCCCGGTGGTACTGGAAGTATCCGTCCGCCGCCGCCCCGGCGCGATGCGCCGCCCCGCCCGGCCGGCCGCGTCCCGGCCCCGGATTGACCCGCGGAACCGGGCTGCGAATGCACCCGTTCCGTGGTGCACCGGCTCCGTAGGGTCGTCGGCATGACGACGCACACCCGCACTCCGCAGCCGCCCGCCCGCCTCGACCACGCCCGCACCGCCCCCAGGGTCCTCCGCGCGATGATCGCCCTGGACGCCGCCGCCCGCGAGGGCCTCGACCCCGCCCTCGTCGAACTGGTGCAGATCCGCTCCTCCCAGCTCAACGGCTGCGCCTACTGCCTGGACATGCACGTCAAGGACGCCCGCAAGGCCGGCGAGAACGACGAGCGGATCTACCTGCTGACGGCCTGGCGCGAGGCCCCCGAGGGCGTCTACAGCCCGCGCGAACGCGCCGCCCTGGCCCTCGCCGAGCAGATCACCCGCATCGACGGGGGCGTCTGCGACGAGGTCTACGGGCGGGCCGCCGAACTCTTCCCGGAGCAGGAGCTGGCCGGGCTGATCTCGCTCTGCTGCACCATCAACACCTGGAACCGGATCAACGTCGCCACCCGCAAGACCCCCGGGACGGCCTGACCCGGCGGCCCGGCCCGGCGGCGGGACCGGCCCGCCGGTGCACCGGCGCGGCCGCGGGCCGAACGGGGCTCCCGGCCACCGGGGTACGATCGGAGCCGTACCAGCAGGGCTTACCCACACCTCCCGGTGGCCCCGAGGCCCTTACGAACGACGGGGAAACCATGTCCGGCTCGCACTACTTCACCGGTGCACCCGAGGTCGCCAGCGAGCGCCGCCCGATCACGGTCACCCTGCCGGACCTCACCCTGGAACTCACCACCGACGCGGGCGTCTTCTCCCGCGCCCGGCTGGACCCGGGGACCCGGATCCTGCTGGAGAACGCGCCCCCGCCCCGGGTGCGCGGGCCGATCCTGGACGTCGGCTGCGGCTACGGCCCGATCGCGCTGACCTGGGCGAGCCGCCGCAAGCGGCTCCCGGTCTGGGCGGTGGACGTCAACAGCCGCGCCCTGGACCTGGTCCGGCACAACGCCGACGCACTGGGGCTGGGCAACGTACAGGCCGCGCTGCCCGAGGAGGTCCCCGCCGAACTGCGGTTCGCGGCGATCTACTCCAACCCGCCGATCCGGATCGGCAAGGCGGCGCTGCGCCGGCTGCTGGAGCAGTGGCTCGGGCGGCTGACCCCGGACGGCTCCGCCTTCCTGGTGGTGCAGAAGCACCTCGGCTCGGACTCGCTGCAGAAGTGGCTGAACGAGCAGGGCTGGCCGACCACCCGGGTGACCTCGGTCAACGGGTTCCGGATTCTGGAAGCGCGGCCCCGCCCGGCGGCGGGCGAGGGCCCCGAGAGTGGACGAGGGACGACGTCGTGAAGCAGCTCCGCGGGACCGAACTGAAGCGGCTGCACCGCTCGTGGCGGCGTGGCAACGAGTTCCGGCTCGCGATGATCCTGGAGAACCTCCAGTCGCCGTTCAACGTCGGCTCGGTCGTCCGGACCGGCGCCGCGATGGGCGCGGAGAAGCTCTACCTCGTCGGCGACACCCCCTCGGTGCGCACCGCCGGGGCGCAGAAGGCCGCGATGGGCACCGACAAGTACCTGAAGGTGGAACACTTCCCCACCGTCGCCGAGGCGGTGGCGGCGGCGAAGGCCGACGGCTTCAAGGTGGTCGGCCTGGAGCTGGCGGACGAGGCGGTGCCGATGTTCGCCGCCGAGCTGACCCCGGCGGTCGCCTTCGTGCTGGGTCACGAGGACCGCGGGGTGACGGCCGACGGGCTCGCCCTCTGCGACCAGGTGGTCTTCGTCCCGCAGCTGGGCCGGGTCGGCTCGCTGAACGTCTCCGCCGCCGCCACGGTGGCCTGCTACGAGGCGCGCCGCCAGGGGTACGCGATCTCCGGCACCCCGGACGGCTCCGACGCCGGCGGCTTCGACGAGGACTGAGGACGACGCACCGCCGCCGGCGGGAGGGGCCCCTCCCGCCGGGGGCCGGGGACCCACCA
>NZ_JBHJRC010000012.1:5675-66274 GCF_042261735.1 Kitasatospora sp. NPDC056327
TTATAAACAATATTTTCTGGGCCGCCTGCTTCTGTTTTTAATCTCAGTCGGTCGGCGGCCTGCGCCCGCCCCCCCGCCGCCGGCGGGAGGGGCCCCTCCCGCCGGCGGCCGGGCTCACACCTCGACCAGCACCTTCCCCCGGTTCGCCTCCCGGTCCAGGTAGAGGCTCCGGTACGCCGCGGGGATCCCGTCGAACCCCTTGTGCACGGTCTGGTGGAAGCGGATCCCACCGTCCCGGACCAGCCCGCCCAGCTCCTGGTGCATCTGCGTCAGCAGCGGCTCGGTGAACCACTCCTGGGCGAAGATCCCGCGGATCGTGGTGCGCGGGAACATGATGTACGGCAGCAGCCGCGGCCCGGTCAGCTCACCGTTCACGGTGGTCGCCCACTGCCAGCAGACCGCCACCCGGCTGTCCACGTTCAGCATGGTGAACACCGCGTCCGTGATGCTGCCGCCCAGGTTGTCGAAGTAGCGGTCGACGCCGTCCGGCACCGCGGACAGCAGCGCCTGCCGGGCCTTCTCCGCGTCGTCGGTCTGCGCGTAGAGCACCACCTCGTCGAAGCCGAGCTCGCGCAGGTACTCGGCCTTGCCGGGCGAGCCGGTGGTGCCGACCACCCGGCCGGCACCGGCCCGCTTCGCCAACTGGCCCACCAGGGTGCCGATCGAGCCGGAGGCACCGCTGATCACCACGGTGTCGCCGGGCCGGACCTCCAGGAAGCGGGTGAGCGTGCCCCAGGCCGTCATCCCCGGCGCACCCATGATGCCGAGCGCGGTGGAGAGCGGCAGCCGCTCGTCGTACCAGGACGGGTCCAGCCGGCGGTAGGCCGGGAAGAGCATCGGGAAGATGCCGGTCGTCCACAGTTCCTCGGCGCCGTTGTGGACGACGTGGCTGCGCCAGCCGCCGAAGCCCTGCACCAGGTCGCCGACCGCGAAGGCCGCCTCCGGCCCGGCCTCGACCACCTCCATGATCGAGTCGGCGCCCATGTGGTGACCCACCGGCGTCTCCAGTGCCAGCCCGTTCTGGTACGGGTCCACCGAGACGTACCTGGTCCGGAAGAGCATTTCGTCCGGCCGCAGCCGCACGTCGACCTCCTCGGTCACCTTGCGGTAGATCCGGTTGACGTCGGGCACGCCGTCCAGGTGCTCCCGGACCACCCACTTCTCGATCCTCATGCCAGGGCTCCCGTCTCCACGTTCTCGCTGTCCTCGTTGCGCGCCGCCGCGCCGACGGCCGCCGGCACCACCCGCCGGGCCGGTTCCGCGGGACGGCCCACCGGGATCACCAGGTGCGTCGGCGGCGGGGCGCTCAGATCGGTCTCGGCCCTGAACTCCAGCCCGTCGTCCCGGCAGACGAACTGCATGACGTGCCGCCCCGCGGCGGCCGCCCGGATCAGCCCGCCGATGGTCGCCCAGACCCCGGAGAGGTAGAAGTTCGACAGGCCCGGCAGCACCGGGCCGCTCTTCTTGATCTCCTCCTCCACCGTCTCGGCGCCCTCCACGAAGGGGTTCCAGCCCGGGAAGGTGCCGTCGTAGACGCCGGTGTAGCGGACCTGGGTGAGCGGGGTGGACACGTCGGCGACGGCCACCGCGGCCTTGAACCCCGGGTAGCGCTCGTCCAGGAAGCCGACGATGCCGTTGCGGACCCGCCGCTTGGCCGCCATGTACTCCCGGCCGTGCTTGACCGGCAGGGTGTGCAGTTCCTCGCCCCGCCGCACCCGGGAGGACTGCTCCGGACCCTCGTGCAGCGCCCGCCAGGCGGCGATCTCGGAGAAGTACGTCGCGAAGACCACCGTGGAGTCCTCCGGCGCCAGCTCCGGGTAGTGCCGGGTGCGGAACTGCACGTTCATCGACGGGCAGCGGATGCCGGTCAGCCCGGCCGCCGTCCGCTCGTCCAGCAGGTGGGTGGTGCACGGGTCGCCCTCCGGGAAGGGCTTGCGCAGGCCCAGGAAGAGCGACACGTAGCCGGGCGACAGCTGGCCCGGCTCGTCGATCAGCGAGGTGTAAAGCCGGCGGTAGGTGTCGTTGAGGTACTGGCCCTTGAGCAGCTTCATCACCGTGGTGTGGCCGTCGGCGGCCGACACCACGATGTCCGCGTGGTACTCCCGGCCGTCGCTGAGCCGCACGCCCACCGCGCGGTCGTCCTCGACCAGGATCTCCTCGACCTTGGCGTTGTAGGTGATCTCGCCGCCGAGCCGGCGGTAGCGGTCCTCGATCGAGCGGGCCAGCGCGAGCGAACCGCCCTCCGGCACCCCCGCCGCGTGGTTGGCGTGCGAGGCGAGCTGGAAGTAGAACGGCAGCACCGGGAAGGCCGGGTGCTTCTCGTAGAGGATGAAGTTGAACGCCTCGCGCAGCAGCGGGTCCCGGAAGCGCTGCGAGAAGTCCGTCATCAGCACCGTGATCGACTTGCGGATGGTGTTGAAGTACGGGGTGAAGGAGGCCAGCATCCGCCAGCGCTCCAGCCGGCCCATCAGCCCGACCGGCTTCAGGAAGGGGTAGGCCGCCAGCGCCTTGCGGAACGTCCGGATGCCCGCGCAGAACTCGCGGATCGGCGCGGCGTCGGCCGGCGAGAGGCCGAGCAGGTGCGCCTCCAGCCGGTCCGGGTCGGAGTAGAAGTAGACCGCCCGGCCGTCCCGGCCCCGGACGATGTTGAAGACGTCGAAGTGCCGCATCTCCTTGCCCTGGAGCGCGCCCAGTTCGAGCCAGATCTGGTACATCTCGTTGCCCGGCCCGTTGCCGAGCAGCCAGCTGATGCACCAGTCGAAGGTGAAGTCGCTGCGGTCCCAGCCGGTGCAGGATCCGCCGGGGATCTCGTGCATCTCGAAGATCCTGGTCCGGTAGCCGTTCATCCGGGCGTAGCACCCGGTGGACAGCCCGCCGAGACCGCCCCCGACGACGATCATCGACTCCCGTCGGCGTGGGGTGTCCTTCTGCCGTGCCATGACTGGCCTTCCTCCTCGTCCTTGCCTTGCCGTGCCGTCCTTCTGCGGGGGTGTCACCAGGTGACCGGGAGCGCCTGGAGGCCGTTCACCATCGCGTCCTCCTTCCAGCGCAGCTCGTGCGGGGGGACGGCCGGGCGCAGGCCCGGGAGCCGGGTCAGCACCCGCTCGACGGCCACCTGGAGCTCCAGCCGGGCGAGGTGGGCGCCGATGCAGTAGTGCACGCCGTGGCCGAAGCCGAGGTGCGGGTTGGCCGGCCGGTCCAGCACCAGCCGCTCCGGCTCGTCGAACACCTCCGGGTCCCGGTTGGCGGCGGCGGTGGCGATCATCACCGCCTCGCCGGCCCGCACCACCACCCCGCCCAGCTCGACGTCCGCGGTCGCGTACCGGGGCAGGCTGAAGCCGGTGAGCAGCGGCACGTACCGCATCAGCTCCTCGACGGCCTTCGGGATCAGTTCCGGCTCCGCACGCAGCCGCGCCGCCTCCTCCGGGTCGGCCAGCAGGTGGTGGAAGAAGTTGCCGATCTGGTTGGTGGTGGAGACGAAACCGGCGATCAGCAGGTCGCAGGCGATGGAGAGCAGCTCCTCCTCGCCGATCAGCCGCTGCTCGCGGCAGGCCCGGACCAGGGTGGAGAGCAGGTCCTCGCCCGGCTCGCGGCCGCGCAGCTCCAGCACGCCGGCCATGTGGTCGATGAAGGCCTGGCCCTCGACCGCGAGCACCTCGCCGGGGGTGACGGCGGAGAGCACCGTCTCCGCCCACTCCCAGAGCATCCGGTGGTCCTCGGCCGGGATGCCGAGGACCTCGCAGATGATGGTGGTCGGCATCGGGATCGCGAAGTCCTCGACCAGGTCCGCGGGCGCGCCCCGGGCGAGGATGCCGTCGATCAGCTCGTCGGCCAGTTCGGCGGCCCGCTCGCGCAGCCGCTCGACCCGGCGGGCGCTGAACTCCTTGGCCACCAGCGCCCGCAGCCGGGTGTGCTCCGGCGGCTCGGTCGAGAAGAGACCGGCGCCGGTGCGGGACACCGGCCGCATCCTCGGCTGGTCCTCGCCCATCGCGGCGGCCAGGCTGAACCGCGGGTCGGCGAGCACCGTGCGGACGTCCTCGTAGCGGGTGACCAGCCAGGCGCCGTCGCCGTAGGGCATCCGGATCCTGACCAGCGGCTGTTCGCGCAGCTCGGCGTAGCGGGGGTCCAGGTCGAGGCCCTTCGGCACGAAGGGGTAGGTCAGCGGCGACTGCCGGCGGAGCATGGAGGGGTCCGTCTCTCGGGCGGGGGCGGGCAGGCCCGGGGCGGACCCGCTCGGGGCGGGCAGGCCCGGGGCGGTCTCAGGACGCATGGGTGGCGGCTCCGGTGAGGATCGACCGGGCGAGCCCGGCGTTGTGGGCGATGAACTCGTGGTCGAGCATCTCGGCGTGGGTGCCGAAGCCCTTGAGGACGGCCGTCCCGGTGGCCGAGCTGCCGTGCCAGGCGCCGTGCCGGCCGGCGTCGTAGAGCGCCACCTTCTCGTCGTCGGAGATCACGCCGATCACGGCACTGACCACCCCGAGGTTGGGCGTGCGGCTGCAGAACGACAGGTAGTCCCGGGCCTGTTCGCGGGTCTCCCGGGCGACCGCCGCCGAGCCGGTGTGCCGCTGGAGGTGCTCGGCCAGCTCCCGCTCGAAGGCCTGCAGGTGCTCGTCGCCGAGGTCGAAGGACTCCGGGATGCGGTGCGAGTCCATGATCACCACGGTCGGCACCGCCCGGCCGCGCCGCTCCAGCTCCTTGGCCACCTCGAAGGCGAGGTTGCCGCCGAGCGAGTAGCCGAGCAGGGCGCAGGGGCCCTCCGGCTGGAGCGCCTCGACGAGGTCCGCGTACCGGTCGACCTTGTCGTCCCCGGTCACGTAGTTGAAGGCGACCATCCGGTACTCCGGGAGGTGCGCCGCGAACTGCCGGTACACCAGCCCGTGCCCGCCGGCCGGCGGGAAGCAGAACAGCGTCTGCTGCTGCTCCCGGTTGAACCAGAGGTAGGGCTGGGCGCCCTCGATCCGGCCGGTGATGATGTGCTCGACCGTCCGCGCCATCCCGTGCAGGGTGGTGACCTTGAACAGCTGGCTGACCGGGATGCTGATGTTGAACTCGGCCTGGAGGCCGTGGATCAGCTCGATCAGCTTGATCGAGGAACCGCCCGACTCGAAGAAGTCGTGCTGGAGGCCGGGCTCCCCGATCCCGAGCAGCACGCGCCAGTGCTCGGCCATCCGGACCTCGTAGAGGGTGACCGGCGGCTCGGCGGCCTCCGCGGTGTCCGGGCGGGGCGCGGGCAGCGCGGCCGTGTCCACCTTGCCGTTGGCGGTCAGCGGCAGCGCGGGCAGTTCGGTGAAGTGCGTCGGGATCATGAAGGTCGGCAGGTAGCCGGCCAGGTGGCGGCGGAGTTCGCGGTGGTCGAAGCCCCGCCCGGGGGCGGGCACGCAGTAGGCGCAGAGCACGTGCTCGCCGTCGCGGTCCGGCCGCACGACGACCACCGCCCGCTCCAGCCCCGGCCATTCGGCCAGCTGGGTCTCGATCTCGCCCAGCTCGATCCGGTGGCCGCGGACCTTGATCTGCGAGTCGGCCCGGCCGAGCAGGTGCACCCCGCCGTCGGCGTCCCAGCGGGCGAGGTCCCCGGTGCGGTAGAGCCGCACCGGCCCGGTGCCGTCGGCACCGCCGAGCGGCAGGACCGCGAACCGCCGGGCTTCGCGCTCCTCGTCGCCGAGGTAGCCGAGCGAGACTCCCGACCCGCCGATCCACAGCTCCCCGGTGACACCGGGCGGCACCGGACGGCCCTGCGGGTCGAGCAGGTAGAAGGCGCTGTTGGGGAACGGCCGCCCGATCGGGACCATCCGGCCGGGCTCCAGACCGTCCGCCGGACCCTCGAACCAGGCGCTGTCGATGGTGGTCTCGGTCAGGCCGTAGGAGTTGACCAGCCGGGTGCCGGGCCCGCACAGGGCGCCGAGCCGCTGGTACTCCTCGACCTTCCAGACGTCGGAGCCGACCACCAGCAGCCGCATGAACGCCAGGTCCAGCCCGCCGCGCTCGCAGTGGTCCATGACCGTGCGGACCACCGCCGGGACGAACTCCGCGGCGTCCACCCGCTCCGCGCGCATCACCTCGTACAGCCGGGCGGTGTTGAACAGCAGCTCCCGGCCGACCAGCACCAGGGTGCCGCCCGAGCAGAGCGCCCGGACCACGTCGCCGGTGAAGACGTCGAACGACGGGCCGGCCATCTGGAGGTGGACCCGGACGTCGGTGTCCAGCCGGTACTCGTGGCGCCAGGCCTGGTACGCCGAGGAGAGGTTGCCGTGCGAGACCCGCACCGCCTTGGGCCGGCCGGTGGAGCCGGAGGTGTGGATGACGTACGCCGGGTCCCCGGTGCCCACCGGGGCGTCGGTGAACCCGTCCCCGGCCGCCCCGGCCCCGGCCGCCTCCAGTCCGGCGCAGGTGACCGGCCGGACGGGCAGCCCGGCGAGCCGGCCGGTATCCTCGCCGACGAGCAGCGCGGCCCCGGCGTGCTCCACCATGTACGCCAGCCGGTCCACCGGGTGGTCCGGGTCCAGCGGCAGGTAGGCGGCGCCGGTGCGCAGCACCGCGAGCAGGGCGACGATCAGCTCGGGCGACTTCGGCAGGCAGAGCGCCACCACCGTGCCCGGGCCGGCACCCAGCGCCCGCAGCCCGGCGGCGACCCGCCGGGAGCGCTCGCCCAGCTCGCCGTAGGACAGCCGGACCGCCGGGCCGGACTCGGCCGGCGCGACCACCGCGGGTGCCGCCGGGCCGGCCGCCGCCGCGCGCAGCACCAGCTCGTGCACCGGCTCGCCGAACGGCACCCGGCGGTCGGCGCCGCTCCACCGCCGGAGCACCGTGGCGCGCTCCTCGCGGCCGAGCAGCTCCAGCCCGGTGGCGGCCCGCTCCGGACCGGCCGTGGTCAGCGCGCCGAGCAGGTTGACGTAGTGGCGGGCCATCCGGGCCGTGGTCGCGGGCAGGAAGAGGTCGGTGTTGTACTTGAAGACGCAGTGGAAGCGGCGCTCGGCCTCGTCCTCGTAGGCGGACAGGGTGAGGTCGAACTGCCCCTCCTCCTCGGGGAGTTCGATGTACTCCAGGTGGTATCCGTACTTCTCGGTGGCCACCTTGTGGTGGAGCAGGATGAACATCGCCTGGAACACCGCCGAGCGGCTCGGGTCGTGCTGCAGCCCGAGCTTCTCCACCAGCAGCACGAACGGGTACTCCTGGTGGTCGAGCCCGCCGAGCACGGTGCTGCGCACCCGGTCCAGCAGCTCGGCGACGGTCGGCGCCCCGGCCAGCGAGACGTGCAGCGGCAGCGGGTTGACGAAGTAGCCGTAGACGCCGGCGAACTCCTCGTCGGTGCGGCCGGTCACCGGGCTGCCGACGATGATGTCGTCCTGGCCCGCGTAGGCGTGCAGCAGCAGGTAGTAGGCGCTGAGCAGCACCATGAAGACGGTGACGTTGTGCTCGCGGGCCAGCGCGTGGACGCGGGCGCTGAGCTCCTCGTCCAGGACGAAGAACTCGGAGGCACCGTTGTGGGTCTGCACCGCCGGACGGGGCTTGTCGGTGGGCAGGCTGAGGACCGGCACCTCGGCGGGCAGGTGGGTGCGCCAGTACTCCAGCATCCGCGGTGCCTCGCGGCCGGCCAGGAAGGCGTTCTGCCGGTTGAGGAAGTCCAGGTAGCGGGCGGTGACCGGCGGCAGCTCGGGCGCCCGGCCGCGGCGCAGCCCCTCGTAGACGGCGAGCAGCTCCTCGATGAAGGTGAAGGTCGAGATGGCGTCCGAGATGATGTGGTGGACGGCCTTCATGATCACCCAGCGGGCCGGGCCGCGCCGGAAGAGCCGGAACCGCACCAGCGGGTCGCGCTCCAGGTCGTACGGCCTGCGGTACTCGCGGACGATCATCGCGTGGACGTCGTCCCAGGCCAGGCCCTCGACGTCGAAGACCCCGAAGTCCGGGGCCACCACGTCGGAGATCCGCTGCACCGCCCGGCCCGCGTCCAGCACGAAGTTGGCCCGCAGGCTCGGGTGGCGCTCGACCATGGCCCGGAAGGCGAGGGCCATCAGCTCGGGCTCCAGCTCCACCCGGACCTCGACTGCGCCGCCGATGTTGTAGGCGAAGCCGTCCGGGTTCAGCTGCTTGAGGAACCAGAGCGCCTTCTGGTTCTGGGTCAGCGGGTGCGCCGACCCGTCCTCGTAGCGCTCGGCCTCGACGGCGCCCGCGCCGTCCGGGTCCTCGTCCAGCAGTTCGGTCAGCGACTCGTGCAGCCGGGCCGCCAGCTCGGCCACCGGGGTGTTGCCGAGCAGCGCCACCACCGGGAGGGTGACGCCGAGTTCACCGCCCAGCCGGGCCCGCAGCTCCATCGCGAGCAGCGAGTCCAGGCCGAGGCCGCCGAGCCCGTTGGCGGGGTCGATCTGCTCGGCCGGCACCCGCAGCACGGTGGCCGCCAGCGCGGTGAACCGCTCGGTGAGCAGTGCCAGGCGTTCCTCGTCGCCGGCCCCGCGCAGGGTGTCCAGCAGTCCGGTCCGCCCGGCCGGCGGGGCGCTCTCCCGGGCGGCGGCGGCGAGTTCGGCGACCAGCGGCGGCGGGGCGGGGTACCAGGAGAGGAACACCGGCCAGTCGACGACGGTGGCGACCAGCAGCTGGGCCCGGTCCTGGCCGAGCACCCGCTCCAGCACGGCCATCCCGGTCTCCGGGGCGAGCGAGCTCATGCCCCGGCTGTGCCGGTAGTGGTCGATGAGGCCGAGCTCCTCGATCATGCCGGTGGCCCAGGGGCCCCAGTCGAGGCTGAGCGCGGGCAGGCCGAGCGCCCGCCGGTGGTGGGCGAGGGCGTCCAGGAAGGCGTTGCCGGCGGCGTAGTTGGTCTGCCCGGCGGTGGTCAGCAGCGAGGCGATGGAGGCGAACAGCACGAAGTGGTCCAGCGGTTCGCCGGCCAGCTGCCGGTGCAGGGCGAAGGCGCCGAGCACCTTGGGACCGTGCACCGCGTCGAAGGTCTCCCGGTCCAGCTCGCCGACCAGGGTGTCCCTGACCTGCCCGGCGAGGTGGAAGACACCGCGCACCGGCGGCCGGTCCAGCCGCCGGTGGTCGGCCAGCCAGGCGGCCAGCGCGGCCTCGTCGGTGACGTCCAGCCGCGCCGTGACCGGCTCGGCGCCGAGCGCCTCCAGCTCGCGCAGGAACGCCGCCCGCTGCCCGGCCGGGCTCGCCGGGTCGAGGCCGCGCCACTGCTCGCGCGGCGGCACCGGGCTGCGGCCGGCCAGGATCAGCCGGCGGGCGCCGCGCTTCACCAGCGTGCGGCAGAGCAGCCGTCCGAGCGCGCCGAACGCCCCGGTCACCAGGTACGCGCCGTCCGCCCGCAACCGCGGCGCGAGCGGCCGGCTCAGCCCGGCGGCGGCCCGCAGCCGGACGGTCAGCCGACGGCCGTCGCGCAGGGCGATCTCGTCCTCGTCGGCGAGGGCGAACTCCCTCAGCAGCGCGTCGGCCTCGGTGGCGGCCCCGGTGGCGGCCCCGGCGGATCCGGCCCCGGTACCGGCGGTCCCGGTGTCGGCGGTACCGGTGTCGGCCGACACGGGCTCGGCGGTGCGCGGGCCCAGGTCCACCAGCTTGCCCCGGTGGCCGGGGAGTTCCTGGTGGCGCAGGACGCGGGTGATGCCCCAGGCCGGGGCGGCGAGGGGTTCGACGAGGTCGCCGGGGCCCGTGCACTGCGCGGAGCGGGTCACCACGTGCAGCCGGCTGTCGGGGAGCCCGGCGGCGAGCAGCGCCGCGAGGACGACCAGGCTGTAGGCGCCCTCGGCGGTGTGCCCGGCCACGGTCGCGCGGTCGGCGGCGGCCAGCCCGGGCCGGTCGAGGTTCCACAGGTGGACCACGGCGGCCGGATCGGGTGCGCCGGTCGCCCGGTGGTCGGCGAGCAGCCGGGCGAGGTCGCCCGCCGAGCCGGGATCGACGGTGGCCGGGCGGCCCTCGTCCGCGGGCCGGTAACCGGTGCCGGGGCGGACCAGCAGGCAGCTGCCGCCGCGCGCGGCGATCCGGTCGGCCAGGGCGTCGGCGACCCCGCCCCGGTCGGCGAACAGCAACCAGTGGTCGGGATGCCCGGCCGGTGCGCCGGCGGCGTCGGCGGCGGGCGGCAGCTCCGTCCAGACCGGCTCGGCGAGCCAGCCGTCGATGGTGCCCAGGCCCACGGAGGTGGCGGCCTGCTCGACGTCGGCGGCCCGGAACCCGGTGATCCCGCCGAGCGGGGCGCCGTGCTCGTCGTGCACCGCGAGGTCGCCGACGAGTTCGGTGCCGGCGTCCCGGGTGACGGTGGCGTGCACCCAGAGGGTGCGCTCGCCGACCGCGTCCAACCGGACCTCCCCGATCGCCACCGGCAGCCGGATGCCCGTGCCCTCGGGCCGCCCGGCCAGCAGCTGGGGCGTCAGCAGGGTCTGGAAGAAGGCGTCCATCACCACCGGGTGCACCTGGTGGTGCTCCCCCTGACCGGCCACCGCCGCGGTCGGGCGGATCCGGGCCAGCGCCTCGCCCGGCCCGACCCAGACCTCCTCGATGCCCTGGAACGCGGGACCGTAGTGGTAGCCCAGCCCGGCGAGCCCGGCGTAGCACTCGGGCCCGGTGAACCGGCGCACCGCCCGGCCGCGCACCGCCCCGACGTCCAGCGGCCGGCCGGAGCGGCGGCGCTGGCCCGGCCGGACGGTGCCGACCGTGTGCACGGTGCGCTCGGCGCCCTCGCCGGTGGCCACGGTGAACGTGCCCTGCTCGGCGGAGAGCGTGAGCCGCACGGCACGGCTCTCCCCGTCCGGCAGGAACAGCGCCCTGCGCAGCTCGACGTCGGCCAGCGCGGCGTCCGTCCCGCCGGTGAGCGCGCAGACCGCCTGGACGGCCATCTCCAGGTACCCGGCGGCCGGGAACAGCACGTCGCCCTGGATCCGGTGGTCCTCCAGGTACGGCAGGGCCTCGGCGTCCGGCCGGGCCTCCCAGGCCGGCTCGGCGCCGGGCAGCCGGCGGCCGAGCAGGGGGTGGTCCAGCCGTCCCCGCCGGACCTGCTCGACCGGGGCCGGCTCGACCCAGTGCCGGTCGCGCCGGAACGGGTAGCGCGGCAGCGGAACGATCCGCCCGGCGGGCTGGAGCACCGACCAGTCGACCGGCACGCCGAGGTTGTGCAGGGCGGCCAGCGAGGCGGTGAGGACGGCCCCTTCGTCCTCCTCGCGGCGGATCGAGGGCAGGATCCGCACCTCGGGCCGGTCCCCCGGGCCGGGGTGGGCCTCGACGGTCTCCTGGATCGAGCGGCCGAGCACCGGGTGCGGGCCGATCTCCAGGAACAGGCTGTGGCCGTCGTCGGCGAGCCGCTCCACGGCCTGCCGGAAGCGGACGCTCTCCCGGACGTTCTGCCACCAGTACCCGGCGTCGAGCTCGGTGCCGTGCGCGGTGCCCTCGCGCCCGGTGAGGTGGAGCGGGACCTGCGCCGGGCGGGCCTTGAGGTCGGCGAGCGACTCCAGCAGCTCGTCCTTGATCAGCTCCATCCGGGCGCTGTGGTACGGCACTTCGACGGTCAGCAGCCGGGCGAAGACCTGCTCGGCGGTGAGCGACTCGGCCAGCTCGGCCAGCACCGTCTCGTCCCCGGCGAGGGTGAGCGCGGTGGGGCTGTTGACGGCCGCGACCGAGACCGCGTCCCGGTACGGGCGGATCCGGCGCAGGGCCTCGGCCTCGGTGAGCGCGACGGCGAGCATGCCGCCGGTGCCGGCCAGTTTCTGCTGGAGCCGGCTGCGGTGCACCACCACCTTGACCGCGTCCGCCAGGTCGTAGACGCCGGCCTGGTGGAAGGCGGCGACCTCGCCGGTGGAGTGGCCGACGATCGCGTCCGGGCGCACCCCGCGGCTGCGCCAGAGCGCGGCGAGGCCGGTCTGGAGGGCGAAGTTGGCGGGCTGGGCCAGCCAGGTCTCGGCCATCCGGGAGTGCGCCTCGTCGGCGGTGAGCTCGTCGATCAGCGACCAGCCGGTGAGCGCGGCGAGGTGCTCGGCGCACTGCTCGACGGCCTCCCGGTAGACCGGCTCGGTGGCGAGCAGCTGACGGCCCATCGCCCACCACTGCGGGCCCATGCCGGTGAAGACCCAGACGAGCCGGCGGTGCCGGGCCTCGCGCCGCTGGTCGACGAGGACCCGGGGGTGCGGTTCGCCGCGCAGGTGGGCGCCGATCGCCTCGTCGAGGGAGTCGCGGGCGGCGTGCTCGCGGGCGTCGTAGACGACGGAGAGCCGGGCGTCGTGGTGCTGCCGGCGGTGGGCGAGGGTGTGGCCGAGGTCGGCCGGGCGGGCCGGGCTGCCGCCGCGCACTCCGGCCAGTTCGGCCTGGACCCCGGCGGCGAGTTCGGGCAGTGCGGCGGCGTCCCGGGCGGTGAGCGGCAGCACCGTCCAGAGGGGCGGTCCCCCGGCCGGCTCCCCGGCGCCACCGGCCCGCGCGGCGGGCTCCGGCGCGGCGGGCTCCGGCGCGGCGGGCTCCGGCGCGGCCTCCAGCAGGACGTGCGCGTTGGTGCCGCCGAAGCCGAAGGAGTTCACCCCGGCCCTGGCCGGCCCCTCGTGCTCCGGCCAGGGGGTGGCCTCGGTGGGGATCTCGTACGGCAGCGCCGCCGGGTCGATCGCCGGGTTGAGCCGTTCCAGGTTGATGTGCGGCGGCACGGTCCGGTGTTCGAGGGCGAGCGCGGTCTTGATCAGACCGGCCAGGCCGGAGGCCGACTCGGTGTGCCCGATGTTGGTCTTGACCGAGCCGACGTAGCACCTGTCGCCGGGGCGGCGGCCGACCGCGAGCGCCCGGGCGAGCGCGTTCGCCTCGATCGGGTCGCCGACCGGGGTGGAGGTGCCGTGCGCCTCGACGTACTGGAGGCCGCCGGGGGTGATCCCGGCCTCCGCGCAGACCCGCTCGATCAGCGCGACCTGGGCGTCCGGGTTGGGCACGGTGATGCCGTTGGTGCGGCCGTCCTGGTTGACGCCGCTGCCGATGACGACCGCGTGCACCGGGTCGCCGTCGCGCAGGGCGTCGGAGAGCCGCTTGAGCGCGACCACGGCGACGCCCTCCGCCCGGACGTAGCCGTCGGCCGAGGCGTCGAAGGTGCGCGAGCGGCCCTGCGGGGAGAGGAAGCCGCCCTTGGTCTCGGCGATGGTGTACTGCGGGGCGAGGTGCAGCAGGGTGCCGCCGGCCAGGGCCAGGTCGACCTCGCCGCGCTGCAGGCTCTGCGCGGCGAGGTGGACGGCGACCAGGGAGGAGGAGCAGGCGGTGTCGAGCGAGACGCTGGGGCCGCGGAAGTCGAAGCAGTGCGAGATGCGGTTCGACACCATCGTCATCATGGTGCCGGTGGCGGTGTGCGCGGCGATGGTCTCGAACGAGAGGTCCGAGAACTGGAGGATCTTGTAGTCCAGGGTGAACGCGCCGACGTAGACGCCGACCTCCCGGCCCGCCAGTTCGGCCGGCTTCTGCCCGCCGTCCTCCAGTGCCTCCCAGGCCACCTCCAGCAGCTTCCGCTGCTGCGGGTCCATGTGGTCGGCCTCCCGGCCGCTGATGCCGAAGAACGCCGGGTCGAACTCGTCGAACCCGTCGATGTAGCCACCGCGGCCGCCGACCAGCCGGCCGGGCCTGGCCCGGTCGCGGCTGCCGAGGGTGGCGACGTCGTAGCGGCTGCGCGGGGTGGGGGTGATGCAGTCCCTGCCCTCGACCAGGTTCTGCCAGAAGGAGCGGTGGTCGTTGGCCCCGCCGGGCAGGCGGCAGCCGATCCCGATGATCGCGATCTTCTCCTGCCCGCCGGTGGGGGCGGCGGACGGACCAGTGCTGCCGGCGGGACCGGCGGTGACCGAGGGACCTGCGGATGCCGGGGGTTCGGCGGGGTCCGGGGAGGTGACGAAGCGGGAATCCGTCATGCGAGTCGAGTCCTTGGGTCGCGGCGTTCGCGCGCGCGGCGGGGTGCGGGAGCGCCGCGCGCGCCGGGGAACTGCGGCCGTCCGCCGGTTCCGGGCAGGCCGGAAGCCGGGTCGGCCGACGGGAGAGCCGTCAGGAGGTGAGGTCCGGGGCGGGCGGTCGGGGAGGACGGACGGTTCGGGGCGTCAGGTCGGGCCGGCCGGCGACCCCTCCGGCCGCGCGGGTCGACGCCAGGCCTGGAGGTGGCTGGCGACCACCCGGCCGGTGGCGGGGAAGTCGCCCGGTTCGGCCAGCCCCACCGCGGCCGGCCGGCGCCCGGGCCGCCAGGTGAAGCTGCCGAAGGCGTGGTCCCACACCGAGAGGTCGGAGCCGTAGTGCCCGGCCTCGGCCAGGTCGGTGCTGTGGTGCAGGCGGTGCTGCTCGGGTCCCGCGAGCACGTGGTTCAGCACGCCGAGCCGGACGTCGATGTTGGCGTGCACGACGTAGCCCTGGGCGACGACGAACAGGCCCACCACGAACACCGCCGGCTCCGAGAACCCGGCCAGCGCCAGCGCGAACTGGACGCAGCCCTGGGTGAGCACGACGTCCAGCAGGTGGTTGACCCCGTTGTTGCCGACGTTCACCTTGTCCGGCACGTGGTGCACGCCGTGCAGCCGCCAGAGCCTCGGGCTGGTGTGGCACCAGCGGTGGACCAGGAAGTTGGCCAGTGAGCCGAGCAGCAGCGCGGCCGGCACCTCCGCCCAGAGCGGCAGGAAGGAGCCGGGCGGCGCCAGCCGTCCGACGATCGCGGACACGGGTACCTGGGACAGGGCCCCGCCGATCGCGGTGATCAGGAAGTAGACGCCGTAGGAACCCCATTCGCGCACACTCGGAGCCCATTCCGGTTCGTACGGAATCAGCCGTTCGAGCAGCG
Source organism: Kitasatospora sp. NPDC056327 (assembly GCF_042261735.1). NCBI lineage: Bacteria > Bacillati > Actinomycetota > Actinomycetes > Kitasatosporales > Streptomycetaceae > Kitasatospora > Kitasatospora sp. NPDC056327. Next base: position 20,425 of record NZ_JBHJRC010000012.1, read on the forward strand.
CCAGATAGGCGATCGTCCCGACCAGGAAGAGCTGGTTCGTCCGGGTGAGGTCCCAGCGCAGGCGCAGGGTCGCGACCGATATCACGACCATGACGACCAGCAGGAACGGGTAGGCGGCATGGCGCAGCACCGTTCGAAGCTGCTCACCCATGACGACCCCCTTCGCGGTCCGCGGTCGAACGATCACCGAAAGTGTTCGTTCAGATACTAATGGCGCCCGTAAGGCATGGCGAGGCATTTTCGAGGGGAATCATGAAATCCTCGATTTGTCTGATGATCTACAGGCGCATAATTCGCCAGCGGAGGCCCAGTTCCAGCCGCCCGCCGAATTTTAAATATGATGCGATAAAGAAATTCCCCTCATGATCGATCCGTGGTACCACTGGCGGCAGGCGATCGGAACCACGGAACGGAACCCCCATGGACCACCGGCACGGCCCCGCGCCCGGCAACTACTGGGACCCGCTGCCGACCGCGCGGCGGCTGATCGCCGAGCAGCCTCACCTGGACCTCTTCGGCGGGCGCTGGCCGGAGCGCAACTGGCGGAACGTCCCCGGCCCGTTCTACGGCGCCGACACCGACACCATGCGGATCGGCCGGCAGGACGCCCCGTTCCACCTCGCCTACGACGAGGACGGCCGGGACTTCGTCTACCGCCAGCCGACCGACCCGGGGCAGACCCGCGACCTGGTGCACGCCTGCCTCTTCGGCCACGGCGGCCACGCGATGGACGGCGACGACCACTGGACCGTCCCGGCCGTCCGGCAGTGGTGGCAGGAGCGCGGCCGGGTGCGCGAGTGGGCAGTCGGGACCGCCGACGCCCTGGCCGGGACCGGCGGCCCCTACCGGGCGCACCACCGGGACGCCGCCCAGGGCCTGCGCGACTACGCCGCCCACATCGAACGCGGGCTGGACGAGTACCTGCGCCGCTACCTCTTCTGGCTCGCCGAGCGCCGTCCGCGCCGTGCGGGCGAGGCCCGTCCGGAGCTGGAGCCGGCCCGCCGCAGGACCGCGGCGGCCCCGGCCGCCACAGCCGCCCCGGCCGCCCCGGGGAGCGGCGAACCGCTGCTCGCCGGCTACTTCGTGACCGTCCCCGAGCCGCTGACCGGCCTGGGCTTCCCGCTCGACCGGCTGACCACCGCCTGCGACTGCCTGAGCGACCGCCTCCCCCTGGACGGCTGCTGGTTCGACACCCCCCGGGCGGCCCTGGACGCCTGCGCGACGATCCGGGTCCCCGAGGGAGCACGGCTGTACGCGCTGCTGGTGCCCGCCGAACACACCGCCGGCTTCGTCTCCGACATCCGCGCGTCCGCGGTGGACGAGCCGGTCCTGCTCGGCCGGCTCGACCGCCCGGCCGCCGCCGGCCCCCCGCCCGGGCCGGCCGGGGGCGGCCGGCGGATCGGCTGGGAGGTGCTCGGCTACGACGGCGGCACGCTCCACGGCTGGCTCTGCAACGACCTCGCCCGGGACGCCGCCCGGGAGCTCGGCACGGCCCCCGACCGGCGCGGCCTCCTCCCCGGCCGGGAGTCCGCCGAACGCCTCGCCGCCTGGGCGAACGGGCGGGACGACACCAAGCCGGTCACCTGGTTCCCGGCCGCCCTGGTCGAGTGGGACACCCCGGTCGCGAGCGACTTCGTCCCGATCGTCGACGCGCCGCCGCCCCCGGTGCCGGCGCCCTGGTGGGAGCGCCTCCTCGGACTCTCCTGAGCCCGGCGCCCGCCTCAGCCCAGGGTGTGGCGCAGCCGGTACGGGACCGCCGTGGACGGGCTCCGCACGGCGAGCGCGGCGGCGTGGCGGGGCCCGGCGGGCAGGTCGGCGACGGCCCAGCCGGACGGCCGGCGGCCGGGGTCCCCGGTGCCCAGGTAGTCGGCGGCGGGCGGCCGGCCGAGCCCGACGCCGAGTCCCTTGAGGTAGGCCTCCTTGCGGGTCCACAGCCTGGCGAAGGCGCCGGGGCGCTCGTCCGGGCGCAGTCCGGCCAGTTCGGACCGCTCGGCCGGGTGCATCACGGCGGAGAGCGTCTCGACGCTGCCGGGCTCCGGCAGCGGCTCCACGTCCACCCCCACCGGGACCGCGGCGAGGCCGATGAGCACCCGGCCGCCGCCGTGCGAGAGCGAGAAGTGCGGGGCGTCACGGCCGGCCAGCCGGGGCCGGCCGTGCGGCCCCGCGCAGTCGGGGCACGGCTCCCGGGCGAAGACCAGCGCCGCCGGGTCGGTCCCCAGGTGCCGCCCGAGGACGTGCCGCAGGGCCACGTGCGCGGCGAGGTAGACGGCCCGGTCCGCGGCACGGACGAACCGGGCGGCCCGTCCGTGCTCCTCCTCGTCGAGGCCGCGCAGCTCGGCGGGGCCCACCGGCACGGCGGCGGCGTCGAGCAGCCAGAGCGCGGCGCCCTCCCGGTCCCGCGGGTCCATCCCTGCCTCCTGTTCGCTCCCCCCGGACGTGCCGCGGGCGGTCCGGGGGGAAGCCGGACCGCCCGCGTTCGCGCCCCGCGCGGGGCACCCTTCACCTGCCCGCGCGCGCCTCGCGGAACGGGCCGGTCTCGCCCACCGGCTCGGCGACGGCCGCCTCGACGCCCTGCCGCCCGAGCTTCTCCAGCACCGTCTCCAGCAGCTCGGTGTCGCAGTAGATGTGCAGCTCGGTGATCTTGCCCCACTTGATCCGGACCACGTGCACGCCCTGGTTCGAGTACTGGTTGCCCTCGCGGTCGGTGAGGTGGTCGACCCACTCGGCGAAGGCCACGGTGTCCCACGGCCAGCCCTTGGCGACGACCTTCTTCAGCTCGAAGCGCAGGTCGGGGATGACCTCCGCCAGCCGGTCGTACCACCGCTGGATCTGCTCGGTGGTCCGGCGCCCGCCCGAGAGGGCGTGCTGGCCGGAGAACCAGTGCTCCGCGTCGGGGGTGAACTGCCGCACGATGGCGGCGTAGTTGCCGCGGTTGACCTCGGCGAAGGAGTTGCGGAGGTTGCGCCGGACGATGGCGTGGTACACGTTTCCACCTCTGGTCGTAGTGGTGACGGTCGTTAGTGGTGACGGTGCGTCAGAACCTTACGACTTCTCGACGGCCAGCGGCGGTGCCCCGCCCTCGCGGAGCCCGAAGCGTTCGTACAGCCACCGCAGCGGTGCCGGCGCCCACCAGTTCCAGCGGCCGAGCAGGCGCATCAGCGAGGGCACCAGCAGCGCCCGGACGATGGTGGCGTCCAGCAGCACGCCCAGCGCGGTGCCGAGGCCGAGCTCCTTGATGAACACGATCTCGGAGGTGGCCAGCGCGCCCAGCGCGACGCAGAACAGCACGGCGGCGGCCGTGACGACCCGCCCGGTGCGGCCCAGGCCCTGGGCCACCGACTCGGTCTCGCCGGCCCCGGCGTCGCGCGCCTCCTTGATCCGGGCGAGCAGGAACACCCCGTAGTCGGTGGAGAGCCCGAAGACCATCGCGAACAGCAGCACCGGCTGGGTGGCGTCCAGGGCGTGCTGCGTGTCGGCGCCGAACAGCCCGGCGCCGTGGCCCCACTGGAAGACGAGGACCAGGATGCCGAAGGTCGCGGCGAGGGTGAGCAGGTTCATCACCACGGCCTTGAGCGGCAGCACCAGCGAGCCCGTCATCAGCAGCAGCACCAGCATGCTGCTGAGGAAGACGATCAGCGCGGCGGCCGGCAGCCGGCCGGTGAGGCTGTCCTTGAGGTCGACGAAGGTCGCGGTCTGCCCGCCGACCAGGACCTCGTCCTGTCCGGAGAGCGCGCGCACGTCCTTGACCAGGGTCTGGCTCCCCTCGCTGAGACCGGGCTCCTCGGGGACCGCCCGGAGCAGCCAGGTGTCGCCGTTCAGCTGCGCGGGCGGGGTGACCGAGGCGGCACCGGGCAGCGCGGCGATGTCGGCGCGCAGCGCGTCCATCCGCACCTGCGCCGCGCCGTGGTCGCCGCCCCCGGTGACGACCACGACCTGGATGGACTCCAGCGGGTCGGCGGGGAAGTCCGCGCGGAGCGTGTCGGCGACCGACCGGCTGCTCGCGCCGGTGGGCAGCGAGGCGGGGCCGACGGTGGTGAACGCGACCTTCAGGAAGGGGAGTCCGAGCGCCACCAGCAGCGCGCTCGCGGCGATCGCGACCAGCGGGGCCCGCCGCATCACGGCGCGGGCCATCCCGAACCAGCCGCCTTCGGTGTCCTCCGGCGCCTCCAGCGAGCGGCGCCAGCGGGCGGGGGCGAGGAAGTCGATGTGCCGGCCGAGCAGCCGCAGCACCGGTGGCAGCACCAGCAGCGCGACCAGCAGCGCGGAGGCGGAGACCAGCAGGCCGCCGACCGCCATCGAGTAGAGGAAGCGCTGGCGGAAGACGAACAGCGAGGCCATCGCGACGCTCACGGTCAGCGAGCTGAACAGGATGGTGCGGCCGGCGGTGTGCAGGGTGACCCTGATCGCCCGGTCGACGTCCGGCTCGATCGCCATCTCGTTGCGGAAGCGGGAGACGATCAGCAGGCTGTAGTCGATGGCGAGGCCGAGGCCCAGCGCGGTCACCAGGTTGAGCGAGAAGATCGACATCGGGGTGAACTGGTCCACCACCCGCAGGCCCAGCAGGGTGAGGAGGACGTTGAGGCCGCCGATGACCAGCGGCAGCGCGGAGGCCACCAGACTGCGGAAGATCCACAACGACAGCAGGAACAGCACCGGGAAGGCGAGGAGTTCGGCCCGCTGCAGGTCGTGCTGCACGGTGCTGACCACCTGGTTGCCGACCACCTCGCTGCCGCCCAGCCGAACGGCCGGGTCGCCGTGGAGGGCGTCGGACAGCCGGTCGACGGCGTCCTGGTACCGGTCCTGCGCGTCGTCCTTGAGCCGGCCGACCACGATGGTGCGCTGCCCGTCCCTGGAGACCAGGCTCGGGTCCTGCGAGGTGTAGTACGTCAGGACGTCGGCGAACACGGGGTCGCCGGACATCAGCGCGGCGACCTTCCCGACCTCCTCGCGGGTGCGCGGGTCGTCCACCGGGGCGCCGGTGCCGACGAGGGCGATGATGCCGCCGTCGCTCTGGATGCCGGTGGCCGCGCCGATCCGGTCGTCGGCCCGGACGCTGCCCGATCCCGGGGTGACGAAGTCCGGGTTGCCGCCGGTCAGCGATGTGACGACGGGTGCGCCGAAGACGGCCGCGAGCGCGGCCACCACGACGGCGCACAGCACCATCACCCGGGCGTGCCGGTTCGCCAGCCGAACGATCAGGTCCATCATGCGTGGCTCCTCAGCCGGTTCGCCGCCGGCGCGTTGGCCTTCTCCGCGGGAGCCTCGCCGCGCACCGGGGCCGGCGGTTCGGTGTTCATCCGGCGCACGAGCCTGCGCAGCAGCGCCCGGTAGGAGAAGTGCTCGACCTGGAGCCAGTGCCGCTCGGAGTCGTAGTACTGGATGCCGCCGTTCAGCTGGGCCGCCGCCATCGGCGTGGCCTTGTCCCGCTTGAACCAGGCGGCCCGCTGCGGGTCGGTGCGCAGCAGGTGCAGGTAGCGGGCCATGAGCTGGGACTGGTAGTCCATGATCGGCCAGTTGCCGGTGGAAGTCTGGAAATATCCGATGACGAAAAGGTTGTCGTATTCGGGGTGGAAGGCGCTGAGGTGCAACTGCGGAGTGCGCCCGCCCCAGTTCAGGTACTTGCGGTCGATGAAGGGGAATTCGGTCATCCGGTACCCGGTGGCGTAGACGATGACGTCGTACGCCTCCTCGCTGCCGTCGGTGAACTTCACCCGGTCGCCCCGCAGTTCGGCGATGTCGGGCCTGGCGTCGATGTCGCCGTGCCCCAGGTGGTAGAGCAGCGTCGAGTTGATGACGAAATGCTCCTCCAGCAACTTGTGTGACGGCTTGGGCAGTCCGTACTGCTCGGGCCGTCCGGCACTGTTGAGCCGCAGGAAGAGATTACCGAAGAAGCGCACCACGGGCCGGGGCATGCGCCATTTCAGGACGTTCTCGTACAGCACGTCCGTGGGCATCCCGAACAGGTACTTCGGCCAGTAGTAGCAGCCGCGGCGGACGCTCAGCGAGGTCGAGGCGGCGTTCTGCGAGGACTCCACGGCGATGTCGCAGCCCGACGTCCCGCCGCCGACCACCAGCACCCGCTTGCCGCGCAGCGGCCCGGGGTCGCGGTACTCGCAGGAGTGGAGGACCTCCCCGTCGAACTTCCCCGGGTACTCCGGGTACCGGGGGCTCCAGTTGTGACCGTTGGCGATCACCACCCCGGCGTACCGGCGCACTTCGCCCCCGTCGAGGGTGACGAACCAGTCCGGCGAGCCGTCCCGGCGCTCGATCCCCTCGACCGTGCGGCCGAACTGGACGTGCTCCTGGACGCCGAAGCGCTCGGAGTACGCGCGCAGGTAGGCGTGCGCGTGCTCGCGGCCGAGGTAGGTCGGGAAGTGCGCCGGTATCGGGAAGTCGTCGTACTGGATGTACGGCTTGGACGTGATGAGGTGCACCGAGTCGTAGGCGGCGCTGTAGGTGTTGCCGCCGTACCAGTTGCCGCCGACGTCGTCGGCGCGCTCGATCACGTCGAACTCGATGCCGAACTCCCGCAGGTTCTTGCCGGCGGCCAGGCCGCCCGCCCCGGCGCCCACGACGCAGTAGGCGTTCGACCGGTCCACGATCGTGGTCAACGGATCCCCCTGGTGGTGTCTTGTCGTGCCCTCCGGCACGGTGGATGGTCAGCGGTAACGCAGGCCCGTCAGCTGGAGCACGGGCGGACCGTCCCGGTCGTCCGCGGCCCGCCCGCGGCCGGCCCAGTCACGGCCGGTCCAGTCGCGGCCGTCCGGGGTGCCGACCAGCAGCGCGGCACCGGCGGTGGCCGGCGGCCCGGAGCGCAGCCGCTCCGCCGTGAGCCGGCGCGCACCCGCGGCGCCCCCGGCCCCGGCCTGGACCAGCCAGGCGGCGCGCAGCACGTTCTCCAGCTGGTTGAGCGGAAGGGCCGAGCCCGGCGCCGGCGAGGCCAGCAGCAGGTCCGCCGTGCGGCCCGGCTCCACCCGGCCGTGCACCCGGCCGGTGGCCGCCTCCCGCCGCCAGGCCGCCAGCCGGAAGGCGTGCCCGGTCCAGCCGAGCGCCCCGCCGCGCACCGACGGCACCCCGTCCCCGCCGTCCGGCACCGGCTCCGCACCCGCCCCGCCGTCCGGACCGGCCGGTGGGGCCGCGTCCCGGTAGACCAGCCCGGCGGCGGCCAGCCGCCGGCCGTCCCGCTCCAGGGTCACCGCGACCCGCCAGGAGCCGTCCGGCTCCCACCGGCCCTCGGCGTGCCGGACCAGCTCCGCCGTCCGGCGGCCGGGGCCGACCCGAAGCTCCGGCAACTCCACTTCCAGATCCACGAGTTCGGCGAAGCGCAGCCGGTCGCCCTGCTCTGGCAGCACCCAGTCGCCGGCCGCCCGCAGGTACTCCAGGCAGAGCGAGACCGGCAGCGCCGGCTCGCCGTCCACCCGGACGTCCTCGCAGCACGGCAGTTCCTCCGCCCGCAGCGAGTGCGCCGTGGTGAGCGCCCCGTACGGCCGGAAGTGCAGCGGCTCGCCCAGGTAGTGGCGGGCGGCGGCCAGCCGCTCGATGCCCGGCAGCCCGGTGTCCTGCTGGTAGCCGCGCAGCACGGACGGCAGCATCGCCGGACCGACGTCGCCGATGAACGTGGACTCGCCGGTGCCGCCGGAGAACAGCTCGCGCTTCCAGTGGTACAGGCCCTCGCGGACGTCCACCGCCGACATGTAGCGCAGGGTGGCCTCGTAGTTGGTGATCATCCCGAGGCGTTCCCAGGTCGGCCAGCAGACCGTGGACACCGGGGTGCGCCCGGTCCGTCCGGGCTGCTCGCCGTCCTGCGAGGCCCAGAGCCCGAGCCGGCTCAGCGCCTCGTTGGCGGCGCCGTAGTCGAGCTGGCCGACCATGCCGCCCCAGCGGCCGGTCAGCGAGCCGACGCTGCTGAAGAACACCGGCGACGGCCGCTCGCCCACCGCCCGCAGCAGGTTGAGGAAGCCCCCGACCTTGACCCGGACGACCAGCGAGACGATCTGCTCGGTCTTGCCCGGCAGCCGCACCGGGACGTCGACCCCGGCGTTGTGGACGACGCCCGCCAGCCGGTCGCCGGCCTCGCCGACCAGCCGGGCGACCTGCTCCGGGTCGGTGATGTCGCACTGCACGTAGTCGATCCGCAGACCGTCCGCGCGGGCCGCGGCGAGGTTGGCCCACAGTTCGCGCTCCTGGGCCAGCTTCTCCAGCTCGGCGCGGACCTGCGGTACCCGCCGGCCCGCCACCGCCTCGCGCAGCCGGTCGTCCCGGTACCGGCGGAAGTCCGGCTCGGTCAGCGCCAGCGCCGGGACGGCGTCCGCGTCGGGGGCCGCGCCGCGGCCGCTGACCACGACGCGGGCGCCGAAGTCCTCGGCCAGCGAGCGGGCCAGCGCGTGGCCGATGCCGCGCCCGCCGCCGGACATCACCACCGTGTCGCCGGGCCGCAGCCCCCGCTCCGGCGGGGCGGGCTGCGCGTGCCGGGCCCGCAGGCTGTAGCGGCGCCCGGCCCGGTGGCCGATCTCGAACGCGCCCCAGCGGTACAGCTCCCGGCTCACCAGGTCGGCGGTCTCGTGGACCGGCAGTCCGGCGGCGAGGTCGAGGATCCGGATGTTGCAGTTGGGCACCTCCCGGGGGAGGCCCTTGGCCAGCCCGGCCCACAGACCGCCGAGCGGCTGCTCGACCGGGTCCGGGCCGAAGCCCATCCGGCCGCCCAGCCGGGTGACCGGCAGGTAGAAGAGCCGGTTGGCGTCGGTCTCGGCCACCCAGTCCGCGAAACAGGCCTGGAGCATCGCGAAGGTCTGCCGGAACGGCGCCTCCCAGGCGTCCGGTCCGCCGTGGCCGAAGGGCTCCTCCAGGTTGAGGTCGACGATCCCGTCGATCCGCCCGGCGGCCGCGTACAGGGCGGCGGCGTCCCCGGCGAAGCCGCCCCGCCGCCCCTCGGCGGGCGGGGCGAGCCGGTGCACGACCGCCCCGGCGGCGGTCAGCGCCGCGCCGACCGCGGCGGCGGTGGCCTCCCGGCCACCGACCACCGCGATCGAGCGTCCGCGCAGTCCGGGGGCGGCGCCCGGCGGGAGCGCGGCGGTCTCCACCGGCTCCCACACGTGGCGCCGCACCGGGCGCACCGATCCGTCCTGCGGGTACTCCACCACCGGCGGGGCCAGGGCCTCCGCGAGGGTGATCGGTTCCTTGAGTGTCATCGGCGTGTCATCGCTTCCTGGGCTCCGCGACGAGGCGGATGCCGTCCACCGGGCGGAAGGAGACCAGCGTCCCCAGCGTGAGCGGGTGGTCGGGGACCACCCGCAGCCGGAAGCGCTGGGCCACCATGGCGAGCGTCAGGTGCGTCTGCACCAGCGCCATCTGGTTGCCGATGCACTTGCGCTGGCCGCCGCCGAACGGGAAGTAGGCGTACCGGGGCTGCTGGGCGCGGTTCTTCTCGGAGAACCGCTCCGGGTCGAAGCGCTCCGGGTCGACCCAGTAGTCCGGGTGCCGGTGGGTGACGTAGGGGACCATGAAGACGCTGCCGCCGGCCGGCACGTGCCAGCCGTTGACGTCGTCCTCCCCGACGGCGTCGCGCGGGTACACCCAGATCGGCGGGTGCAGCCGCAGCGTCTCGTCGGTGACCATCCGGGCGTAGGGCAGGTCGGGCAGGTCCTCGATGGTGGGCGTGCGCCCGCCGAGCACCCGCTCGACCTCCTCGTGCAGCTTCTCCTGCGCCTGCGGGTCCTTGGCCAGTTCGTACAGCGCCCAGGCCAGACCGGTGCCGGTGGTCTCGTGACCGGCCATGAAGACCGTCATGATCTCGTCCCGGACCTGCTGACGGGTCCACTCGCCGCCGCTCTCGTCGCGCGCCTGCAGGAGCAGGCTGACCAGGTCGGTCAGCCCCTCGTGCCGGCCCGCCCGGTGGGCCTCGACGATGTCGTCCACGACCTCGTACATCACCCGGCGCGCCTGGCGGATGCGCCGGTTGTACGGGATCGGCACGAACTCGGGGGTCAGCTGGTTGAGCGTGCCGCGGAAGACCATGGCCTCGATGGAGGTGACCATCGCCGGCCCCACCTTGTCGCTGAGCGGGTGGAGGTCGGTGTCGAACATGACCTTGCCGAGGGCGCCGAGGGTGAGGTCCATCATCTCCGGCACCACGTCGATGCCGTCCCGGCCGGCCGCCGCCTGCTCCCACCGGTCCAGGACCAGCGCGGTGGAGTCGGTCATGGTGGTCGCCATGTTGTCGATGGCGGTCTTGTGGAACAGCGGGTTGACGACCCGGCGGTGCTGCTTCCACTCCTCGCCGTCGAGCGTGAGCAGGCCCATGCCCATGAAGATCTTGAACGCGTCGTAGCCCTTGCCGCGGACGTAGTTCTGGTTGTTGTCCTGCAGCACGTACCGGATGTTGTCCGGGTGGTAGTTGAGGTGGACGGTGAAGTAGCCCAGCGGCAGCTTGACCATGTCGCCGTACGAGCGGTTCAGCTCGGTGAACAGGGCGGGCGCGTTGCGCTGGAACTTCCGCAGGTTGCCGGGGACGGTGCGGATGCCCCGCGGCCCCGGAGCGGGGCGGGCGAGCCGCGGGGCGGCGGGCGCGGGGCGGCGCGAGGGGCGCGCCGCCCTCCGCTCCACCGCCGTGCCCGGCGCCGGGTCCGCCCCGGTGTGCACGGCCGGGGCCGTGTCCGCGGCCGTGGCCGCGTCGTCGGCCGTGTTCACGGCCCTGTTCCGGTCGGTGCCCGTGGCGTCGTGGGGGGTCACCGGCGTCGGCCCACCAGCCGCGCCGGCCTCAGCTTTTCCCATCGGGGCCACCACCTCACCGATCTCGGCGGCGGGAGCCGCCGCGCCGTCGGCGGACGGCCGGGCCGGGACCGCCCCGGCCACCTCCGCCGGGGTCAGGAACCTTCCGGTACTGCGGTCCAGATAGCCCATCAGCGTCCAGTCCAGGTCCTTCATCTGGAGCAGGATCCGCCCGTCCGGCCGGACCGCCACGAAGCGGTTGCCGCGGCCCGCGTTCCGGCCGTCCGCCTCCGCGTCGGGCAGCACCGCGTACAGGTCGAGCCGCCCGTGGCGCTGCGCGACCTGGGCGTCCCCGCCGTGCTCGTAGACGTCGATCCGGCCGATGCCCAGGGGGGCGGCCAGCGGGATCAGGTCGCCGTCGACCAGGGCGAGCACCCCGGTCCTGGCCAGCCCGTCGAGCAGCACCACCGGGATCCCGAAGCTCCCGAAGACCCGGTGGTCGGCGGGGAGTTCGAGGTTGTAGGTGGCCCGCTTGCCGTCCGGGTGCAGCCGGGTGTCGGTGGTCGACACGAACAGGTCCGTCAGCAGCACCGGCGAACCCGGGATGTGGTACGGATCCGGGACGGAGGTCTCCGCCGCCGGGTGCCAGGCCTTCCAGTGCGGCGCCTCCGGCAGGTCGCCCGCCATCAGCACCCGCACCTCGAAGTGCAGCCGGTCCTTCACGAGGACGGTGCCGTTGGGCGCCACCACGTCGTGCGTGATCCGCACCGCCACCACCGCCTGGCCGAGGTCCGGCCGGCGCTCCACGACCTCGGCGCGGATCTTCTTCCGCAGCCCGGCCCGGTCCGTCTCGCGGACCTTGAGGAAGTGGTGGAACCGCAGGTCCTCGAAGGCGTAGACGGTGAGGTCCGGCACCAGCCAGGAGGCCGCCTCGAAGGCGATCTCGGTGACGAACGTCCCCGGCAGGGTGGGCGTCTCGCCGACCTTGTGGTGGCGCAGGTAGTCGTCCTTCTCCAGGTCGAAGACCCGCTCGAAGGTGACCGCGTCGGCCGTCCGCTCCAGCACCTCACCGAGGTAGAACGGCAGGGCCGGCGGCTCCCCGGCGGCCCGCTCCGGCTCCGGCAGCTCCACCCGTTCCTCGACGTCCGAACCACCGCGCGGCACACCCGGGTTGAGGAACCCGGGCAGCAGCCGGTCGACCGCCCGCCGCTCCGCGTCACCGAGGTGCACGGTGTACGGCGAGGGCTTGACCAGGTTGAGCTCGCGGATGAAGTGGTGCACGCCCTCCGCGGTGCTCATCGCGGAGTACAGGCCGCTCTTCTCGAAGTACGCCTTGGTCAGCTCGTTCGCGCCCAGGCCCACCTCGCCCCACAGGGTCCACCCGACGGTGAACTCGTGGGTGCCCAGCACCTGGTGGTGGTAGGTCGCCGCGGCCCCGAGGAAGTCGTTGCCCGAGGCGTAGTCCGCCTCCCCCACCTGGCCGGTCATGCCCAGCAGCGAACCGAAGTTGCACCAGGCGCGCGGCGGCCGGCCCCGCAGGGCGTGCTTGAGGTTGAAGTACCCCAGCACCTTCAGGTCGCGCACCTGCCGGAACTCCGCCAGGCTCTTGGTCGCGATCGGCGCCGAACGGTTCAGCCCCGCCGCGTTGACGAGCAGGTCGATCCGCCCGGCCTCGGCGTGGATCCGGTCCATCGCGGCCGTCACCTGGTCGCGGTCGGTCACGTCGCAGGGCACGTAGTGCACCGCGCCCGCGCCACTGTGCTCGGCGATCCGGCGCAGGTTCGCCCGGATCACCCGGGCCTGGCCGATCCGCTCGTACGCGCGGTTGAGCTGCGCGGGGTTGCGGCCGGTCCGCAGCGCGAGCTGCTTGCGGATGTAGTCGGCGCGGCCCTTGGCGAAGGCCTCGTCGTCCAGCTCCAGGTACTCGGCCGGGTGGGAGTCCACCGGGTTGCTGCCGAGCACGTACACCGTGGGCCGGAAGTGCCGGGCCACCTCGGCCAGCAGCTCGGCGGTGATGCCCCGCCCGCCGCCGACCGCGACCACGACGCTGTCGGGCCCGAGCGCCGCCTCGCCCGGCGGCACCAGCTCGCCCGGCTCCTCGGCGAGGGTGACGGTCAGCCGCCGCCCGCCGTCGTAGAAGGCCGACGGCACCCCGCGCCGGAACGCGGACTCCCGGGTCGCCTGGGCGACCCCGGTGGCGGCCTCCCGGGCGTCGGTGACCAGGGCGTACGTGACGCAGTGCGGCGCGTACTCCAGGTGGATCACCTTGAACAGACCGATGAACATGCCCGTGAACGGGTGCGGGGTCCGGTCGGTCGTGGCCCCGAGGAACAGGCCCACGACGCTCGCGCCGCCGGCCTCGTCGGCCAGCGCCCCGTGCCGCTGCTGCACCGTCAGGAACACCAGCTCGTGCAGGGCGCCGAACGCCTCCGCCTCCGCCGGTCCCGCCGTCTTCGCGCCGGACAGGTCGGTGACCACCCGGACGTGCCGGATCCGCCGCTGCGGGTCCGCCTCGTCCAGTAGCCCCTGGAGGGCGTCGGCGTCCGGCACGTGCCGGACCCCGGGACCGCCGGGCACCGTGGAGAGCACCAGGGTGCCCGCCGGGGCCCCGGCCGCCCGCACCGTCTCGGGACGGTCGGTCAGCACGACGGTCGGCTCCGCGGGCCAGAACGGCACCTCGGCGCGGACCGGCTCGCCCGGCGTCGGGGTCAGCCCGGGAACGTGCCGGGTGATCACCAGCGGGTGCCGGTCGTCGTAGTGCCGCTCGTCGTAGAAGGCGGACGGCACCTGGGTGCCGTCCTCCGCCTGCGGCGCCGCCGCGACCGGGGCGGAGACCCGCACGGTGAGGTCCGGCGCGCCGTTCTCGCCGCGGCAGACCACCAGCGCGTCCCGCTCGGCCGGCTCCTTGGCGAGCGCCTGGAGGATGCCGATCGCACCCTCGGCGCCCAGGTAGCACGCCTCCCGGTCGCTCCGCACGGCGCCGCACTCGATGGCCGGCACGGACGACGCCGGCGGCTCGTCGGGGCACGGCGTGTCCAGGTAGCCGAGCACCTCCAGGCCGGCGGCCGCGGCGGTCTCCTCGGTCACCAGGGCGAACAGGAAGGCGCCCTCGGCCAGGACGCTGCCGCCGTCGAGGGCCTCGTCCAGCAGCTCGCGCACCTCGTCGGTGCTGTTGCCGTTGATGCCGCCGACCAGCGCCATCGTCAGCTCGCCCTGCCGCAGGTAGCGGATGGCCACGTCGATCGCGCTCAGGGTCGAGGTGAACCCCGTGTCGACCGTCATGTTGAGGCCCTTGAGGTCGAAGTAGTTCGCGACCCGGGCCGGGATGACGTTCGGCATCATGCCGGGGAAGGAGTCCTCGTTGGACGGCGGGACCAGCCGCCGGACCTCCGTCCTCAGCAGCTCCATCGCCCTCGGCAGCCAGGGCGCCGAGGCCAGCGACGGGTCGGCCTCCAGGGCGATGGTGAGGTCGTCCAGGTAGCAGCGCAGCGCGTAGAGCGTCGCGTTGCGGGTCGCCCCGAGGTGGCCGAGCACCACGCCGGTCGTCTCGCTGTTGTCCTCCCAGAACGACCCCAGGCCGTCCCGCAGCCGGTGGGCGCACTTGAGGATCATCAGCTGGCAGCGGTCGATGCCCCGCATCATGCCGGGGGGCATCCGCACCTGCTTGAACGACGGCAGCGGATAGGTGTCGCCGAAGGAGACGTCCTCCGGCCCCGCCTTGCCCAGCCAGGAGGCCAGGTCGTCGGCGGTCTCGGTGCCCGGCACGTGCGCGGTCCGGGCGACGATCGCGATCCGCTGCGGCCGTTCCTGCCGCGCCGCCGCGGCCGGTCCGGCGACCCGGGCCGCACCCGCGGCCGGCGGGTCCTGGACCACCAGGTGGGCGTTGGTCCCGCCGAAGCCGAACCCGGAGACGGCGGCCGTGCGGCGGCGGTCGCCGCGCGGCCACGGCACCGCCTCGGTCGGGACGACCAGGTTGGAGGTGCCGATCGCGAAGTCCGCCGGGGTCTCGGTGAACCGGTGCTGCGGAGGGATCACGTCGTGCCGGAAGCCCAGCACGACCTCGATCAGCGAGGCCACGCCGGCGGCCCAGCCGGTGTGCCCGATCACGGACTTGTTGGAGGTGACCACCACCGGCGCCCGGCCGGGCTCGTGACCGCCCAGCGTCTCCCGCAGGGTGGTGAACTCCGCCAGGTCGCCCGCCGGGGTGCCGGTGGCGTGCGCGACGATCCAGTCCGGCCACACGCCGTCCATGCCCGGCCGGTCCAGCGCGCGCCGGATCGCCAGCTTCTGGCCGGCCGCGCTCGGCGCGTAGATCGCCTTGCCCTTGCCGTCGGAGGACGAACCGAAGCTGCGCAGGGTGGCCAGCACCCGGTCGCCGTCCCGGCGGGCCTTGCCCAGCCGCTTGAGCACGACGGTGGCGGCGCCGTCCGAGAACAGCACGCCGTCGCTCGCCGTGTCGAGCGAACGGACCTCGCCGCTCACCGACAGGCCGTTGAGCTTGGCGAACAGGATCGAGCCGCGCGGGCCCACCGCGAACGAGCCGCTGCAGACCGCGATGTCGTGCCGGCCCTCCAGCAGGCCCTTCAGCCCGAGGTCCACCGCGTAGAGCGAGGACGAGCATGCGGTGTCCACCAGCAGCAGCTCGGCGGAGCCCGGCAGCACGTCGCGCATCGCGTTGAGGCCGACCCGGTGCGGGAAGAACTGCAGCGGCTCGGGGCCGCTGCGCGAGTAGTGCCCGGCCAGCCGGCGCTCAAGGGCGGCGAGCGCGGTGGCACGGTCCGCCTCCGACAGGCCCAGCCCGTCCAGGATCGGCGTGATCCGGCCGAGCACACCGGCCCGGACGGTCGCCTCCTCCAGGTGCTGGCTGCCGTCGGCGGTGTAGCCGACCAGGAACGAACAGCGGTCCTCGGGACCGTGCTTGACGCCCTCCATGGCCTGCAGCAGCGAGTGCCGCAGCCACAGCGTGGTCGACTCGACGGCGTCCGGGTCGATGCCCGCCTCGGCCAGCTCGCGGGCGAGCTGCGGATGGGGCACGAAGTCGGTGATGAACGCGGAGCGCTTGGAGTACGTCTTGTCCTCGTCGCGCTTGTCGGCCGAGTGGAACTTGTCGTTGTCCCAGCGGTCCGCCGGGATCTCGACGAACCGCTCGGCGCCGTGCATCAGTTCGTGCCAGTACTCGTCGGGGTCGTTGGCCCCGGGCACCACGATGCCCATGCCGACGATGGCGATCTCGTCGTCGTCCTCGTAGCCGTCCCCGCCGGCCGCCGCGGCCCCCACCGCCGCGGCGACCGGCTCCCGGACGGGCCGCGCGGCCGGTACCGGCCGCGTGACCGGGGCGGCCTGGGCGGCCTGGGGTTCGTGGGTCCGGACCGCCGGGACGACCGGGGAGACCGTCCCTGCGGCGACCGGCGCCTGCGCCTGACGCGGCGTCACCGCCGCCTGCACGGCGGCCGTCACCGGCCCGTGCTCCCGCTCCTGCTCCTGCTCCTGCTCGCCGGACTCCCCCACCGGGATCGTCGGCGCGACCGGCTCGACGAGCGCGCGCGGCGGCGAGAGCAGGGCCTGCCCGGTGGACAGGCCGCCGTCCGCCAGGATCACCTGACCGGTGATCCAGCTCGACCGCGGCGAGGCCAGGAAGGCCACCACCTCGGCCAGCTCCTCCGGGTGGCCGAGCCGCCCCATCGGGGTGGCCTCGATGGTCGCCCGCTGCATCCGCTCGGCGTCCGGGAACAGCCCGACGACCTCGCTCTGCAGCATGCCGGCCGCGGCCGTGTTGACCCGGATCCCGTCGCGGGCGTAGTCCACCGCCAGGTAGCGGGTCATCGCCTCCACGGCCGCCTTCGCCGGTCCGCAGGCCAGGTAGTTGGCCATCACGAACTGGCCGCCGCCCAGCGTGGAGATGTTGACGATGCTGCCACCGCCCCGCCGCGCCATCAGCGCGGCGGCCCGCTGGGCGCACGCCAGCCCGCCCTTGAGGTTGGTGTCGAGCGCCCGGTCGAGCAGCTGCTCGGTGACCTCCCCGCTCGGCACCAGGGCACCGTTGGCGGCGTTGTTGACGAGGATGTCGAGCCCGCCGAAGCGCTCCTCGATCTCGTCGAACATCCGGTCGACCTGACCGCGGACGGCGACGGAGGCACGGATGACGTGCACCCGGCCGCCGGCCCGCTCGATCTCCGCCGCGGTCTCCCGGGCGGGCCCGGGCGAGTGCAGGTGGTTGATGACGACCAGCGCGCCGTCGGCGGCGAGCCGCTTGGCGATCACCTTGCCGACGTTGCGCGCCCCTCCGGTGACCAGGGCGATCTTTCCCTGAAGTTCCTGGGACATGTGACTCACACCGATCCGCCCGAGGCGATGATCAGGTCGGCGATCTTGCCCAGGGTGTTGTAGGCGGCCGGACGCACGTCGGAGGGCCGCGGCGGCAGCTCGTAGCGGTTGCCGACCCGCACCAGCAGCTCCGTCTGCTTCACCGAGTCGACGCCCAGCTCGGCCTCCAGGTCGGTGCCCTCCTCGAAGACCTCGGACGGGTACTCCAGCGCCTCGGCGTAGATGTCGGCGAGCTGGCGGACCAGGGAGTCCCGGTCCACGGCCACCGGCGCGCCCGCGGCGGCCGGCGCCGCGCTCCGCTCCTCGGTCTTCTCCTCGCTCCTGGCACCCAGGTAGGTCAGGTACGCCTCCCGGGCGAACGCCCGGACGTCCCCGCCGCGCCCGTTCCAGAACGCCTCGAAGTCCCCGGCCGGCACGTCGGACAGCAGCGCGGCCCGCAGCTGGTCGGCCGGGGAGGCACCGCCGGCGCCCGGGGTGACCGCGCCCACCGAGGCGAGCCGGTCGAGGGCCTGGCGCAGCACCGCGGCGCCGCCCGCCTCGGGCAGCAGGGTCGGCAGGGTGGTGACCGGGGTCGGGACGGTCCGGCCGGTGATCCGGCCGAGCGCGTCCAGCGCACCGCTCTCGACGAACACGGACACCCCGGAGGCCGCCAGTTCGCGCACGGTGTCACCGAAGCGCACCCGGGTGGTGAAGTGCCCGGCCAGCAGCTCGGTCAGCCGGTCGCCGTCCTCGTAGGCCCGGCCGAGGATCGGCGAGTGGACGGTGCTCTGCAGCGGCCGCTGGCGGATGTCCGCGATGCGCTCGGCGAACTTCTCCGCCGCCGGGCCGAGCAGCGGGCTGTGGAACGCGTACGGCGACTTGAGCCGGGCGAAGTCCGTCTTCAGGACGGCGGCGAGCCGGCCGATGGTGTCGAGCGTCTCCGCGCGGCCGGACAGCACGGTCTGGCCCTCGTGGTTCTCCACCGCGATGCCGCTCAGCGGGTCGCCGACGAGGTCGACCAGCTTCTGCGCCCGGTCGGCGTTGGTGCCGATGGCGGCCATGTAGGCGTCGCCCAGGCCCGCCTCGCGCAGCGCGATGCTCCGGTGGCAGACGATCTCGGCACCCTCGGCGGGGCTGAACGCGCCGGCCGCGACCAGCGCCGCGATCTCGCCCAGGCTGTGCCCGATCAGCACGTCCGGCTGCAGCCCGCGGCCCCGCAGCACGGTGTACGTCGCCGTCGAGACGGCGTAGATGGCGAGCTGGAGCGCCTCCGGGGCCTCCCGGAGGAGCTGCTCGGTGTCGGGCGTCCCGGCCGCGAACAGCAGGTCGACGGCGCGGTCGCCCAGCAGCGGACGGGCCGCGTCACCGATCTCGTCGAGGACGGGGCCGACCTCGGGGAACTCGTCCCGCAGGTCGGCGAGGGCACGGCCGTAGAAGGCTCCCTGCCCAGGAAAGAGGACGGCAATCGAAGTTTCAGGCATGATGCACACTTCCCCCAGACTCATTTGCGTGATCAGCTGCACCGGCGGTTCGCGCCACAATTCCTTGACCGAGAAGACCGTATTCATGCCCCACGACCCGAGTGAGACGATTCCGGTTAATCCTCGGTTAAATCAGGAGCGCGAACGCCGCCGAATTCGATGCCTTCGAACGCCGCACTAAATATTCGGCGCCCGGAAATGCATCAGGAGACCCCACCCGGCCGGCGCACCCCGACAGTGCGCACAAGGAGCCGAGCAACCGGCCTGCAGAGTACGGTCGTTGGGATCCGTCGACACCACACGACACCGGGCAGCCGTCGCCGCCCACGCTGCTGCACGCCAGTCGAACAAGTGGAATGACCGACCCCGGTTCCGCAATTGTCAGTCACTGCCACATTTACGCTCATCGTCCCCCATATAGCCCCGCACCGCGGCGCGGCGGCCATACACTTTCACCCTAGGAATCAGCCTGACGGGAAGTCAAGAACTTTCTTGACCGACTCGACGGTAACCAATCCTGACCTGCGGAGAAGCTTCGTCATGGTTTCGTCACAGGCCATTTTCTCCAGTTCATGACAAGTCGTGTGCCATGAAACACGGCGAAACGGAAAGCCTTCCGGACACGCCCCGCGCCACCCCTCCACGTGAAGGCCCGGTGAATCCCCCAACACCCCCTCCACCCCACCCGGCCCGCGCCAACGCGAAGAGCCCGGCCCTCACGATGCGCCGGCTCGCGCCGCTGTTCGGGGTCTCAACCGCGGCGGTGTCCCGCATCGTCCAGCGCCTGGGCCCGCTCCTGGCACTTCGGGCCGCTCCACGCCCGGCACCGGGCGTGGAGCGGCTGTGGATCGTGGACGGGACCCTGATCCCGGCCCGCGACCGGACGGTGGGGGCGTCGAGCCGCAACTACCGGCTTCTCCGCGAACGTGCAGGTCATCATCGACGCCGACACCCGTCTCGTGGTCGCCACCGCCCTCCCCGTACCGGGCAACAGGGCCGACGCCCACGACTGGCGCTCGCGCACCGCGCATTGGGCGGCGGTCTAGCCGACATCCCGGGCCCCCGGACAAGGTCCACTGGACGGTGTCGCGGCGTCACTGGAGCAGGATGGCGCTCTGGGCGGCGACGAGCATGTTGCTGGCGGGGAGGAGGGCGCCTCCAGCGCATTCGGGTCGTTGTAGTACTCGGTCCTGCCAATGAGTGGCGATTCCCCTCCAGTTCGGAGGCGACCAGGAGGGGCAGGACAGCATGCAAGCCGAGAGTAGCGGGCGTGCCTGACTGTTTGTCAGATCTCCATAGCTGCAACCGGCACTGTCGCGCGGGCAGCCATCACGGTGGCCAGCACATGTTTGTTCGTGATCCATTCGGTGTCACCGGCGGATACCGAGCGCTGTACGGCTTCGAGGACGGCTCCGTCGGCCGCAACGGGCTTGGCCAGGCGTGCTCGCATGTAGTGCTTGAAGAGCGCGGGCAGCAGGTCCGGGCCCGTGGCGGTCTTGGTCTTCAGGGAGAGGAGCGGGAGGAACCACACTTCGAAGTCATCCTTGACCGCCTGAGTGGCGCGGTACGCCTCATGCAACGGCTGCAGGCTTGCCGTGTGGTCGTACGGGAGGTGGCCGTGCAGGGCGTACTGGAGCCGGGTGCCGTCGTGTTCGCGGAAGCGCTGGCCATGGGCCGCGATGTGGTTGGCCGCGTTCTCGGTGATGGTCATGACGGCCGTGTCCGCTTCGTGCCGCCGGGCTGCGGCGAGGACGGTGGCGTGGATGCCGACGCGCGGGTCGAGGACGAGGCTGTTGAGGCCGAGTGGCGAGAGGTCGATGCCGTGGTCGCGGGTTCGGGAGAGGATCAGGCGCCCTGCGACGTTGCCGGCGGTGTGCTGGAGGTGCTTGGGCTGCTGGCGGTGGCTGGCGTGGATGTCCGAGCGGTCGAGGACGGGGCGGTCCCTCGCGAGTTCGGCGAAGAGGTGGAGGCCCGTGCGGTCTTCGGTGTCGGTGCTGCCACAGGCATTGCAGGGGTGGCTGCCGGTGCCGGTCATGTGACCGCAGGACCGGCACGTGGGGACGGTCTCGCGGCTGATGGTGAGGGTGCCGGCGCGGAGGTTGTTCTCGATCATCTCCAGCGCGAGGTTGGCGACCTCCGCGTCGGTGTCGGTCAGGATGCCGCCCGCCGGGGACTGTCCGGACGTGTACTTGGCGGCAATCAGGTCAGCCTCGAACCGCTGGCGGGGGATCATCGGGCCCTCGGCCTGGCGGTGGCGGAGGTCTCCGGTGAGGGTGACGGTGTTCCACAGGTGGGGTGCGGGCGGTAAGCCCAGGATCGCGTTAAGCGCGGCGGCGAGGCGGATGCCCACGGCCTTGCCGGGGCGGGTGTCGAAGGTGAAGGGGCCGTTCTGGACGGGCCCGTTGAGGAACAGGTGTCGCACAGGCTCCTCCTAGATCGGCGGGGTGGTGGTTCCGGTCCCGGTGAACCGGCCGTCTCGCAGTTCGTAGTGAAGGATCGCGGCGTTGGGCATCTTGCCCTTCCGCTCCTCGGCGAGGATCTCGGGCAAGGTGCAGGCTTCGAGCAGGGATCGAAGGGCCACCGCGGCGGTCTGGTGGGTGAAGGCGACAACGGTGCGCGAGTCCTGGAGTTCGGCCCGAGCGAGGGCGGCGAACTCGGCGGCCCGCTTGAGCACGCCCTCGGCGAGCGACTCGCCTCCGCCTGGCGCGGTCCACACGTGCTTGCGCAGGCGGCGGTCCTCGGCGAGGGCGGGGTAGCTCTCGTACAGCTCGCGCTTGGTCATGTAGGTGGCGTCGCCGTAGTGCTGCTCGTCCAGGAGCGTGGTCTGCTGGGGCCAGCCGTCAGGGAGGGCGGGCAGGGCGATCGCCGCGGTGTCGATCGCCCTGCGGTAGGTCGAGGTGTAGACGTGCGGCTCGGGGCCCGCGAGCTGCGGGAGGACCTCGGCGAGCCACTGGGCCTGCCGGAAGCCGCGCGGGGTCAGGCCGACGATGGTGCGGGAGATGGCATGGGCGGCGGCTCCGCTGTAGGGGCGGGGGTCCTGGTAGAAGCCGTTGTACTTGTCGGCGTTCTCGACGGACTCGGCGTGTCGGATGACGAGCAGGGGCAAGACAAGGCTCCTATCCGGCGAGGTTGGCGACGTAGGAGCCGCTGACGGTCCAGGGAGTGAGTTCGATGCCGAAGCCGCTGTGTTCGCCGTCCTGGGTGTGGACGAGCTTGCCGGACAGGTGCACGGTGTCGCCGGACCTGAAGGCGCCGGTGTAGGCGCCGAGGTAGGAGCGCATGTGGGTGATCCGGCGGGCGAAGGAGTCGGCCTCGTCGATGGTCGAGCTGAGGATGGTCTTGACCTTGATCCCGTAGACGGCCGGGGTTGTGAGGCCCTCGGCGTGGTCGGTGATCTTGGCGAGGAGCGAGATCTCGCCGATCTCCTTGGAGGAGATCCGGGCGAAGGTCCTGTCGCGGTCGGAGCGGATGGGTTCGCAGTTGATGTGCGCGCCGGCGTTGGCGGTGAGTCCTTGGAGTTTGCGGCGTTCCTGCTTGATGAGGGTGTCGAAGGAGCTGCCCTCCATGTACTTGGCCCGGCGGATGTACAGCCGGGTGAGGTCGTCCCCGTCGTACGGCCGGATCAGGTCAACCTGCTGGAACAGCTCCTGGGCGGCCTGGTAGCCCTCCGGTCCGTAGCAGACGAGGTCGATGTCCGAGCGCTCGTTGAAGCAGCCGACGAGGAAGGAGCCGGTGACGCCGATCAGGCCCTGGGCGTCGTTCGCGGTGATCCACTCGGTGATCGCCAGGAGGTCCTTGCCTGCCGGGTTGTCGGCGACCGCGCCGGGGTCCTCGTGGATGGCGGCGAGGGCCTGGCGGCAGGAGTAGTGGACGGCCACGTCCTCGCGCGGGATGCCGGTGATGATGCAGCCGAGGGTGTCGGAGTAGACGTAGCACTCCGGCCTGCCGGCGAGGATGCCGAAGGACTTCGACACGACGCTGTTCTGCCGGTAGGTCCGGTCGAAGAGCCGGCGGTCGCCCTTCTCGTCAGGGTGGTACTTGACGTAGCCGAGGTAGTGGCTGCCGGGGTGGCTGTCGCCGATGACCTTGAAGACGACTCCGTGGTGGTCCATCAGGTAGTCGCGGTCGCGAACGGTGGGAACCGGCCTACCGGTGTTCAGCGGTGAACCGTTCCAGAGTGGGGAAGGTGCCGGTGTCGATCGTGTTGGACGACTCATACTGATCAAGTCCCATCGTGAAGAGGGTGCGGCGGTACTGCCACTTGATGTGCTTGTCGTGCCGCGTGGGGTCGGTGGGCCGCATGAGGGCCAGGAAGAAGAAGCACTTGACGAGCAGGAAGTCGCCCAGGTGCTCGCTCACCCGCTGCCCGATCAGGGACGCTGTGGTCTCGTCGAGTGCGCCGGTGTAGGCGGCGCGCTGTTCCGGGGTGATGCTGTAGCCCTTGTCTCCGCCCTTGAAGGCCACGATGTCGAGCGCGGGGTAGACGTCGTAGCCGAGCGGGACCGGTCCGTGGTGCTGCCAGTCGATGACGCCGGCCTGGAGGACGTTGGGCAAGCCGTAGTCGAGATGTCCGTGCACCATCGGGAGCCGGGCCAGCCGGTCGAGGGCGTGCTTGACCGCTTCGTGGACGCGCGGGGTGTCGAAGTCCGGGTTCTCCTCGAAGACCTCTGCCGCGAAGGCCGCCTTCTCGAACCACGGCGTGGCGGGGAGGGGGTGCCTCGCCTGGGCCTGCAGGAGCTTCGATCCGACGGCCGCCGCCGTGCTGATCACCTGGTAGCTGACCTGACCGTCCTGCCTGGCGTCGGCCAGCGCCTCCTCGTGAAGCGAGCTGTCGCCGATGGCGCGCTCGACGACGAAGTAGCGCCCGTCCTCCGAGCCACTGTCGACGATCTCCGGCAAGGGGTAGCCGAGGCCGGCGGCCAACTGCTGGAATTCGGTCTCCGCCCGCAGATCCTCGCCGCCGGTTCGCTTGTAGAGCAGGCCGTCAGCCGACCTCCACACCGCACCTTCGGTGGCGGTTCTGTCCTTCACGAACTCCCAGTCGCTCATCCATCCATCCTTCCGTAGCGCCGAGTTGGCATGGAGCAGATACGGCTGTGTCAGGCAGGCCGCCTGGGGTTGGGCAAGCCGCCCCCGGGGGAAAGGGCGACCGGCCCCGTCACCGCACGGCCGGTGTGCCTGCATCGGTACGGGCGGAGTCGTTGGGCCCGCCTGGCCCAGCGCCCGCGCGTACAGGTGGTTAGAGCCGCGCATGCGAGAGGCCGCAGATGGGCCTCAGCCATGCGGGAGCGGGGAACCGCAAGCTGCGAGGGTGGTCAAGCTGCTGACGACCAGACAACTCCAGCTCGATGCACCACGGTTAGGGCATGGGCTCCGCGCGCATGATCCATGCAGATCGTGCATGACGGGTTGTCCTGGTGCGGCTACGCTCGGCTCGCCAGGGCAGGATCAGCATTGGCAGGAGAGCCATGTCGCGGACGGCCAAAGGACACTCCGCTGCGGGTGGGATCGGAGAGGTGATCCGCCGCGCGCGAGTGTTGAGCGGCCGGTCGCAGGCGGACGTGGCCACCGAACTGGGCTACCACCAGTCGAAGATCAGCCGGTTGGAGAGCGGCAAGGGAACGCAGGACATCGACGTCCTGCGCGCTGTCGCAGCTGTGCTCGACATCCCGCTGGGAAGCCTGGGCCTGTCCTCCCATACCAGTGCGGACAGCAGGACGGACGAGATGCACCGTCGCAACTTTCTGGCCGCGAGCGTCGCCGCGCTCGCGACCCCGACGCCCCGTCCCCGCGTGGGGATAGAGCTGGTCCAGGCGCTGCTGCCTGGACCTGTTCCAGCCGATCACGCGCCACAACCCCGGGCCGCACTCGCGGCCCGGCTCTCCCAGGCTCGGAGGCTCTTCTACACCTGCCGGTACGCCGAACTCGAAGGCGCTCTGCCCTCGCTGATCGCCGACCTTCGTCAGGCCCAGGATGCCTCCCGCGGCGACGATCAGGTCCTGTCCGGCCTCCTCGCGACGGCGTACCAGACCGCGGTCAGCCTGCTGCTCAAGCTCGGCGACCACGGCAACGCCTGGCTGGCGGTCGGCCGTGCCATGGCCGAGGCCGAACGGAGCGCCGACCCCGTGGTGATGGCCTCCAGCGTCCGCGTCCAGGCGCACGTCCTCGCGCGCGACCGGCACACCGCGCCCGCCGTCACCCTCATCCGGCACATCGCCGACCAGCTTTCCGGCAGCTACGACCGGCGCCCGCCCGAGTACCTCGCCGCGCTGGGGCTCATGCTCCTTCGCGGGGTGACGGCCGCAAGCGCCGGCGGTGACCGCGCCACGACCGCCGAGTTCCTCTCCGAGGCTCAGGAGGTCGCGCGCTACGTCGACCTCGACAGCCCCGAAGCCTGGGCAAACTTCAGTCCGACCAACGTCGCGCTCCACTCGGTGAGCGCCTCGGTCGTCCTGGGCGACGCCGGAGCGGCGCTGGAAGCCGCCCAGCCGCTGATGCGCAGGCGCATCCCGGTTCCCGAGCGCCGGGCGGCACTGTGGGTGGAGGCTGCACGGGCCTACAGCCAGCAGGGCAGACTGGCCGAGGGATACAAAGCGCTCAGGATCGCGGAGAGCTGTGCCTCGGAGGACATCCGCCGACGGCCCAGCGTGCTCAAGCTGGCCGGTGACATGGCCGCTCGCGACCGGCGCGGCGCCGTCCCGGAGCTTCGCCGTTTCTGCCAGGAGTTGGGAGTCCAGGTTTGACCGAGCACCGCGAGCCGTTCCTCTACGTCGTCGTCTGCGCGTCGGGCATCGCCGACGGAGTGAGCGAACTGATCACCGCCGCCCACGCCGAGGGCTGGGGAGTCGGCGTGATCGCGACCCCGAACGGACTCGGATTCATAGACCAGGAAGCCGTCGAAGCCCAGACCGGCCACCCGATCCGCTCCGCCTGGCGCACACCGAGCATCCCCCAGCCACTGCCCCCGGCCGACGCCATCGCCGTCGCCCCGGCCACCTTCAACACCATCAACAAGTGGGCCGCCGGCATCTCCGACACCCTCGCGCTCGGCATCCTCTGCGAGGCGTACGGCCTCGGCATCCCCGTGGCCGTCCAGCCCTACGTCAACTCCGCCCAGGCCGCGCACCCCGCCTACGCGGAAAGCCTCACCCGCCTCCGGTCGATGGGCGTCCTGCTCGGCGATTACGTCCCCCACAAACCCAAGGCCGGCGGAGGCCGCGACAAATACAACTGGACCCACGTCCTCGACCTCCTCCGCCCCGCGAAAGCCTCAGTGACAAAGGAGGCGTAACGATACTCCCGCCTCCAGAGGGCCCACCAGGTGCCGCTGCCGCGATCGTGATCCGATTCGAGCCAGTGCAGGCATAACTGGATTTCGCGCTCAAAGACCGACTGAACAACAGTGGGCGCCCACCAACTGGTGACCGCCCCGTGTACTCGATACGCACGATGAACGCCGAGCAGAAGGCCCCGAATGAACAAGGCGAAGACCACAGCCAAGAACACCAAGGTCCAATCGGAGAGCGGCACCGGCACTCACGCATCGCACACAGGCGATCCCGCAGCACACCGCCAACGCCTGCCCGCACACCCGGAAACAACACAAGGCCCAGGTCAGCGGCTATCTGACCTGGGCCTTCACTGAGCCGCCTATGGGATTCGAACCCATGACCTACGCATTACGAGTGCGTTGCTCTGGCCAACTGAGCTAAGGCGGCACCGCTGCCGGTTGTCCCGGCAACGCGGGCCAGTCTACACAGGTTCGCGGGTGATCCGTAACGCGGTACCGGGGCGGCGGCGGGGCGCGTGGTGGGTGGGGTGCGGGCGGGGTGCGCGGGTCAGGCGGAGGAGACGGCGAGCTTGGCGGCGAACCCCGCGAAGAGGGCGGCGACGCCACCGGTGAGGCCGGCGGAGAGGCGCTTGCGGCGGCGGAAGGCGGAGGCGAGCGAGGTGCCCGCGAAGATCAGCAGCGACAGGTACAGGAAGCTGAAGGCCTGCAGCACACCGCCCAGGAGGGCGAAGGACAGCACCGGGCTGCCGTAAGAGGGGTCCACGAACTGCGTGAAGAAGGAGAGCAGGAAGAGTATGGCCTTGGGGTTCAGCAGGCTGATCACCAGCGCGCGGCGGAACGGGCGTTCGGCGGCGTCCGGGATCCCGGCGTCCGCGGCGGGCTCGGCGCCCGCGCGGTGCTCGCGCCACAGCCCGCGGGCGGCGCGCAGCATGCCGATGCCTATCCAGAGCAGATAGGCGGCCCCGCCGAACTTCACCACGGCGAAGACCGCCGGGTTGGCCTTCAGGAGCGAGGACGCGCCGAGCGCGGTCAGGCTGATGAGCGTGAAGTCTCCGACGAAGACGCCGGCCGCCGCCCGGTAGCCGGTGCGGACGCCCTTGCGGGCGGCGACGGAGAGCACGTAGAGGGAGTTGGGGCCGGGGAGGAGGACGATGACGAGGGCGCCGAGGACGTACGTCGCCAGGTCGTTGACTCCGAGCACGATGGGCTCCGGTGGGGGTGGGGAGAGGTGAGGGGCGCTCATCGTAACGTCGCACCGCCGGGCGCCCGAAGGATTTCCCGTCGCCCGGTTTCCCCTCTCCTCCCGGCTCCCGCCCGTCAGCTCCCGCAGCGCGTCCCGTTCGCCGGCGCCTCGCCGTCCAGCAGGTACCGGTTGACCGCACCGTCGAGGCAGGCGTCGTGGCGGCCGTACGCGGTGTGCCCGTCCCCGTCGTAGGTCAGCAGCCGCCCCGACTCCAGCTGCCCGGCCAGCGCCTGCGCCCACCCGTACGGGGTCGCCGGGTCCCGGGTGGTGCCGACGACCACGATCGGCGCGGCGCCGGCGGCCCGCACGGTGTGCGGCGTCCCGGTGGCCCGGACCGGCCAGTAGGTGCAGGTCAGCGCCATCCAGGCCATGTCCCGGCCGAACTGCGGCGAGGTCCGCTCGAACTCCGGCACCGCCCGCGCCGCGTCGTCGGGACCGGTGAACGGTGCGGGCAGGTCGAGGCAGTTCACCGCCATGTTGGCGAACATCAGATTGGGGTAGGAGCCGTCCGCCTCCCGCCCGTAGTACGCGTCGGAGAGCTTGAGCAGGCCGGTGCCGTCACCGGCCCGGGCGCCGGCGAGCGCGGTGCGCAGCCGGGGCCAGAGGAAGTCGGCGTACATCGCCTGGACGACCCCGGTGGTCGCCTGCGCCTCGCTCAGCCGCCGGTCGCCGTCGGCGGTCGTCAGGGCGTGCGCGTCGACGGCCGCGAACAGGGCGGTGAGCTGCTCGCCGGCCTGTTGCTCGGTGCGGCCGAGCGGGCAGTCCTCGCGCTCGGCGCAGTCCTTGGCGAAGGCCGCCCAGGCGGTCTCGAAGCCGCCCGCCTGGGTGCGGTTGCCGGACAGCGAGTCCAGCGAGGGGTCCATCGCGCCGTCGAGCACGATCCGGCCGGTGCGGCCGGGGAACAGGCCCGCGTACGTCGCGCCGAGGAAGGTGCCGTAGGACTTGCCGACGTAGTTGAGCCGCTCGTCGCCGAGCAGGGCGCGCAGCACGTCGAGGTCGCGGGCCGCCTCGACGGTGCTCAGGTGGCCGAGCCGGTCGCCGGAGCGCTGCCGGCAGCCCTCGGCGAACTCCTTGGCGGCGGCCACCAGGGCGTCGACCTCGGCCGGGTCGTCGGGGGTGATGTCGACGGCGGTGTACGCGTCCATCCGCTCCCCGCTCAGGCAGCTGACCGGGGCGCTGCGGCCGACCCCGCGCGGATCGAGGCCGACCAGGTCGTAGCGGGCGCGCACGCCGGGGTCGTAGGTGCGCGCCACGCTCTCGACGTACTCGACGGCGGAGCCTCCCGGGCCGCCCGGGTTGAGCAGCAGCGAACCGATCCGCCCGCCGGACCCGGTGCCCCCGGTCGCCCCCTCCGGCACGGCCGGGGCGCGGACGGCGGACAGCGTGAGGTCGCCGCCGTCGCCGGGGCGGTCGTAGTCCAGCGGCACCCGGAAGGTGGTGCACTCGTGGCCGTCGTCGCAGGGCTGCCAGGCGAGCTTCTGCCCGTAGTAGGGGGCGAGCGCGGCCGGCACGGCGGCCGGCAGCGGCTCCAGCGGGGTGACCGGCGCCGACGGGCTCCCGTTCACGGCGGTCCCGGACGCGCCGGCACCGGACGGAGCGGTCCCGGACGGAGCGGTCCCGGACGGAGCCGCGCCCGACCCCGCCCCGGCCGACGCAGCGCCGGACGCGACGGTGTCGGAGGAGACGGCACCGGGCGTCCCCGCCCGGCCGTCCGCGCAGCCGCCGGCGACCAGTCCGGTCGCCACCAGCAGCGCGGCCGCCGCCGTTCCCCCGCGCCCGCCGCGCCGCCCGGTCCCCGCCCGGACCGGGGCGTCCTGCCGCTCGTCGGCCCGCATCAAGGATCCCCTCAGCCGTTCGCACCCGGCGCCCTCGCTGCCTGCCGGGGTACCGGAAGCGTAGTGCCCGCCCCGGTCCCTCAAGACGTCCTGCCGAGCGCCTCGCCGAGGTACTGCGCCGCCTGCCGGACCAGCCGCAGCCGGATCCGCTCCGCCGAGTAGTCCGTCGCGTTGTCGGAGATCCGCACCTCGGCGCGGGCGGCGGCGCCGGTGCCGGTGCGCAGCGCCGACTGGAGCCCCCGGGCGGCGTCCAGGCCCGCGGTGTCCGCCTTCCCGGCGGCGAGCAGCAGCCTCGGGGTGCCGGTGGCGGGCGCCTCGGCGCCGGTCCGGGCGAGCGCGGCCGCGTCGTACCGGCCGGAGACGGCCGCCGCCGCGCCGTACAGGTCGGGCCGGGCCAGGCCGGCCGCCGCCGCGCAGGGCGCGCCGTCCTCCACCCCGAGCGTGCCCCAGGCGGCCGGGCCGGGCGGCAGGGTGCGGAAGGTGGCCGCGACGGTGGTGCGCAGCGCGGCGTCGTCGGCGACGGCCATCGGGGCCGCGGCGACCAGCTCGCAGGGGTGCCCGGTGCCGTTCGGCGCCTCGGGTGCGACCAGGATGAACGGCTTGGACCGCCCGCTCTGCACCGCGGAGGCGAGGCCCTCGAAGACGTCCGGGACCTCGGTGTCGGCGGTCCTGCGGGGAGTGGCGGCCTGCATCACGACGACTGGGAAGCGGGCGTTCGGGTCCTTCGCGTACTGGGCGGGCAGCCAGACCCTGACGTTGCGCGGATGGCCGTCCGGGCCGGGCACGGCGGACTGCAGCAGCTCGCCGCCGCCGGGGTGACCGACGCTGTCGAACCGGCTGACCACCGGCACCGGGGCGGGCGTCGTCACGGGAAGCGCGGCGGTGTCGGCGGTTCCGGCGGCCCCGGCCGTCCCCGCGGACTCCGCCGGCGGGAGGGCCTGCAGGCCGCCGCCCGGGGCCGCGCCCTGACCGCCGGCCGCCACGGGAGCGCCCGCGCCGTCGAACCGGTCGGCGGCGCCGGGCCGCCCGTCCGCCGCGCCGTCCGCCGCGCCGTCCGGCTCGCCGAACGTGCCCAGCGCCGTCAGCAGCGTCAGCACGGTGACGCAGACGCCGCAGACCATCGCCGCGGCCGCCCGCACCAGCATCGGCCGCTGATCACCGCCCAGCTCGTACGTCTCGGCGGCCAGCAGGTCCCGCCGGCGCAGCAGAGCACCGCGGGTCAGCCAGACCCCGCCCGCGGCGGCGGCCAGCAGGGGAACGATCAGGAGCGAACGGACCATGGGGACGCACCACCTCGGAGGAGGGACCGGACGACCCGTCGGGCCCGGCACCGTAAGGGACGGAACGGCCCCGGCGTCGGGGCGCAGTCGGCCCCCAGCGTGCAAGACGACCCGCGCGCCGTACGCGGGTGCGCCCGGCGCGTATCGCTCATTCACTCGAAGGTGGGACACCGCACTGGGGCGGGAGGCCCCGCCCGGCCCTGCCCTGCCTGCTGTGCGGGCCGGGTGTACGGGCCCGCACAGCGCCCCGCACTCCCCCGCGGATGCCCTCCCCCGCCCCGCGCCCCCGGCGGCTCAGCCCGCGCGCAGCGCCACCGTCATCGCCTCGACGGCGAGCAGCGGGTCGACGTTGCGGTCCAGCGCCCGCCGGCAGGCGAGCACCGCCTCGATCCGGCGCAGGGTGGCCTCCGGCGGACCGCCGTGGGCGACCCGGTCGAGCGCCTGCCGCTGGTCCTCGTTGGCCAGCGCCCCGGTCGAGCCGAGCTGGAGCGCGAGGACGTCCCGGTAGAAACCGAGCAGGTCCAGCAGGGCGACGCCGAGCGTCTCGCGGCGGGTCCGGGTGGCCCGGCTCTTCTGCCGCTTCTCCAGTTCCTTGACCGCTCCGGCCATGCCGCGCGGCGCCTTGATGCCGTCGGCCGCGCCGTAGGCGGCCTTGAGGTCGTCGGTCTCCTTGGCGTCCTGGGTCTCGGCGAGCGCCTCGGCGTCGGCCTTGGCGGTGTCGACCAGGCGCTGGGCCGCGGCCAGGCAGCCGCCGATGTCCCCGACCTCCAGCGGGATCCGCAGAACGTCGGCGCGGCGGGTCCGGGCCTGCTCGTCGACGGCCAGCCGGCGCGCCCGCTCGACGTCGCCCTGCCCGGCCAGCGCGGCCAGCCGGGCGGTGTGCGGCTCGACGCCGTCCCGCCGCACCAGCATGTCGGCGACGGCGTCGGCGGCCGGGGTGCGCAGCACCAGCAGACGGCAGCGGGAGCGGATGGTCGGCAGGACGTCCTGCACGGAGGGCGCGCAGAGCAGCCAGACGGTCCGCGGGGACGGCTCCTCCACGCCCTTGAGCAGCGCGTTGGCGGCGGCCTCGGTGAGCCGGTGCGCGGCATCCACCAGGATCACCGACCAGCGCCCGCCGGTCGGGTAGCTGGAGGCGCGCAGGACGAGGTCGCGCATGTCGCCGACGCCGATGGACAGGCCGTCGGTGCGGACGTACTTCACGTCGGCGTGGCTGCCCGCCAGCACCGTGTGGCAACCGTCGCAGAAGCCGCAGCCGGGGGTCCCGCCGAGCGCGAGGTCGGGGCTGGTGCACTGGAGGGCGGCGGCGAAGGACCGCGCGGCGGTGGTCTGACCGGCCCCGGGCGGCCCGGTGAACAGCCAGGCGTGCGTCATCAGCGAGGCGTTGGCGCCCGCCTCCGGCCCGGCGCCGCGCCCGGCGCCGACGATCGCCCCGGCCGCCCGGGCGGCGGCGGTCAGCTGCTCGACCACCCGTTCCTGGCCCACCAGGTCGTCCCAGACGGCCACTGCTGCTCCCCAGCTCGGTACGGACCGCCGCCCGCGTCCGCGACGGCGGCGGGAACCCGGGCCTCGCCGGGCACGCCGCCGGCCACCGTGTCCCGGTCCCGCCGTCGAGCATACGTGCCCGCCACGACACCCCCGGGCGGCACCGGAGCCCCGGGCCACGGGCCGGGCCGCAAGCCGGGCCCGGGCCGCGGGACGGCGCACCCGGCGCCGACGGGTCAGCCGCGGCGGCCCCAGCGGCGGCCCTTGCCCCTGCCGCCGTCCTGGCCGGCGTCGCCGCCGGCCGGCCCGCCGTCACGGCCGCCACCGCCCTGGCGCGACCGGTCGTCCTGACCCCAGTGGGCCCACTCCTCGCGCGAGCCGAGCAGGGTGTCGGTGAGGCTGGGCAGGTCGTCCAGCGGAGTCTCCTCCGCCCACTCCGGCCGCGGCCGGGCGTCACCGGCGGGCGGCTCCTCCTCAGGGTCGATCACCGGCAGCTCGCGGGTGCTGTCCACCGGCCGGTCCGCCGGCTCCGGGCGGGCGGCGGCACCCGGCCGCTCGTCCCGCCACAGGCCCGGGGACACCTGGCCGGCGGGCGCGGAGCCCGGTCCGACCCGGGGCAGCACGGCCGTCCGGTCGTCGTCCGCCGCCGGGATCCGGGGCAGCACCGCCGTCTCGTCCGCCGCCGCACCGGGCGCGTCCGGCACGACCGGCAGCTTCGCCGTCGCCGTGACGTCCCCCGCGCCGGCCGGACCGGTGCCCCGGCCCCGCAGCGAGAGCTCCTGGGTGGCCTCGTTGCCGCCCGCGCCGTCCCGCACCGCCCGCAGCTCGGTGGTCGCGTCGTCCGCCGCGCCCGCGCGCTCCGCCGCCTCGGCTGCGGCCGCGGCCGCCGCCGCCAGTGCGGCGGCCTGCGCCAGCCGGGCCTCCTCGGCCCGCTGCAGCGCCTCCTCCGCCCGGCGCCGCTGCTCCTCGCGGGCCAGCTCGCGCTGCCGCTGGAGCTCCGCCCGGGCGGCCGCCTCCTCGGCGAGCCGCTTGCGCTCGGCCTCCTCCGCGGCCCGGCGCGCCTCCTCCTCCGCGCGCCGCCGCGCTTCCTCCTCCGCCCGGCGGCGGGCCTCCTCCTCGGCCTTCTTCCGGGCCTCCTCGGCGGCCTTGCGCTCGGCCTCGGCGGCGACCCGCGCGGCCTCCTCCGCGGCCAGCCGCTCCTTCTCCGCCTGCTCGGCCCGCAGCTGCGCCAGCACCTCCTGGCGCTTGCGCTCGGCGGCCTCCTCCTCGGCCTTCTTCCGGGCCTCCTCCTCGGCCCGGCGGCGCGCCTCCTCGGCCGCCTTCCGCTCCTGCTCGGCCCGGGCCGCCCGCTCCTGCTCGGAGAGCGGCAGCTCGCGGTCCAGCCGGTGGCGGATCGCGGTGGTGACGGCGCCCGGCGCCTGGCTGCCGTCGACGACCAGGTAGCGGGCCGCGTCGGCGGCGGCGAGCGCCAGGAAGCCGGACCGGACCCGCTGGTGGAACTCGGTCGGCTCGGACTCCAGGCGGTCCAGCGCCTCGGTGAACCGCTCCCGGGCCCGGGTCGGGTCGACGTCCAGCACGACGGTGAGGTCGGGCAGCAGCCCGCCGGTCGCCCAGCGGGAGATCCGGGCCACCTCGGTGGCTGCCAGGTCGCGGCCGGCCCCCTGGTAGGCGATGGAGGAGTCCATGTACCGGTCGGTGATGACGACGGCGCCGCGGGCCAGGGCCGGGCGGATCACGTTCTCGACGTGCTCGGCCCGGTCGGCCGCGTAGATCAGGGCCTCGGCGCGGTGCGACAGACCGGTGTTGCCGACGTCCAGGACGAGGCCGCGCAGCCGCTGCCCGACCGGGCTGCCGCCGGGCTCGCGGGTGAGCACGACCTCGTGGCCCTTGCCGCGGATCCACTCGGCGAGCGCCTGGGCCTGGGTGGACTTGCCGGCGCCGTCGCCGCCCTCCAGGGCGATGAAGAAGCCGGTGCCCGCCCGGTGCGGGGCCGGGCCGGTGGCACCGCGCAGCGCGTCGGCGAGGTCCCGGCCGAACGGCACGGTGCCGCGCCGGTCGTCGGTGCGCAGCAGGAGGACGGCGGCCAGCACCAGGGTGAGCAGTCCGGCGGTGGCGACCGCGAGGGCCGCGCCGCCGTGGATGAACGTGAACGAGCCGGGCTCGACGGTGCCGTACTCGACGGTGCCGTAAGCGGCGGCGATCAGCGGGACGCCGACCAGCGCGGCGCCCGACACGACCCGCAGCACCGCGTACAGGTGCTCGGTGACCGCGGGCAGCCGGACCTCCTCGACCTCCTGGGCGAGCAGGGTGCGGCCGGTGGAGATCACCGTGCCGGCGGCCAGCGCGGCCAGCACGGTGAGCAGCAGGACGAGCACGAAGTCGACCACCAGGCCGGCCAGGATCAGCGCGACGCCCTCGGTGAGCAGGGCCAGCGCGAGCAGCCGGCGGCGGGAGAGCGCGGGCAGGACGGCGCGGGAGAGCCGGCCGCCCAGCGCCGGAACGCCGATCGCGGCCAGCACCAGCAGGCCGTAGCCGATCGGCCCGGCGCGGTGCTCGGCCGCGGTCGGCAGCGCCAGCGCGGCGACGCCGGCCATCGTGGCGTACCCGGCGGCGACGGCGAAGGTGAAGTAGGGCGCCGAGCCGGTCCGGCCCTTGGCCAGGGCGGGCCCGGGGGCCGCGTCGGTCGGGGCGCGCAGGCCCCGCAGCGGCGGGACGGGCGACACCCGGCCGGGGCCGACGGGCAGCTGCTGGAGGTGGACCCGGACGGCCGAGAACACGAACAGCCCGGCCGCGCCGAGCGCGGCGAAGGTGGTCTGGTGGGCCCGCAGCCAGTCCGAGCCGAGCGCCGCGAAGACGTTGTTCACCAGGGTGAGCACGACCAGCAGCGCGGCGCCGAGCGGCACGGTGGCCCAGCCGGTGCGGCGGTCCAGGATCCGCACGGTGGCCAGGTCGGCGGCGGACGGGCGCCGCTCGGCCGGCGGGGCGTAGGGGTCGGCCGGCGGGAGCAGGCCGGGCACGGCGGCGGCCCCGGCGACGGCCCGGACCCGCTCGGCGGCACCGGTCAGGAAGACCGTGGCGAGCAGTACCCAGGTCGCCGAGGCGGAGGGCTTCGCGCCGGAACCCAGCCAGACGATCCACCAGGGGGCGACCCCGATCAGGACGGCGCGCAGCGCGTCGGCGCCGAGCATCGTCCAGCGCCGGTCGAGCCTGCCGTCGAGCAGCCCGTGCACCGGGCCGAGCAGGGCGACGCCGACCAGGGCGGTGGCGGCCAGCCGGGTGGCGAGGACCGCGGCGACGGCGAACGCGAGGCTGCGCGGCGGGTCACCGAGCGGTCCGCCGAGCACGGCGGCGATCACGGTCAGCACGAGCAGCACCAGCAGGCCGAGCCGGTCGGCGGTGCCGCCGATCAGCTGGGTGGTCCACAGCCGCCGGTAGGGGCGCAGCCGCAGCAACGCCCGGATGCGCTCGCCGGTGGTCCCGGCGGGCGCGGTCTCCGGCCGGGCGGGCGGGCCGGGTACGGCGGCCGCCGCGGCGCTGGGGGTGGGCTGCTCCTCGCTCGTCATACGGTCAGCGTAGCGGTCGGGGCATGGCGCAAAAGAGGGGAGCACGGCCGGGAACCGGCGCCGCGACCGGGTTGTGACGGACCGCGCACACCCCTGTCACGCCCCGTCCCGGGCACCGCGCGGACCGCCCGGGAACGGTTCGGGCCCGTGCCGCTGGGGGCGGACACGGGCCCGGGTGCGACCGACCGGGGATCAGCCCTCGTCGGTGGCGGTGGTCCGGCTCGCGGCGGTCTTCTTCGCCGCCGCCGTCTTGGTGGCGGTCTTCTTCACCGTGGTGGTCTTCTTCGCCGCCGTCTTGGCCGCCGCGGTGGTCTTCTTCGCGGCGGTCTTGGCCGTGGTGGTCTTCTTGGCGGCCGCCTTCTTCGCCGGGGCCTTCTTCGCCGTCTTCTTCACCGGCCCGCGCGCCCGCTTCTCGGCGAGCAGCTCGTAGCCGCGCTCGGGCGTGATGGTCTCGACCGCGTCGTCCTTGCGGAGCGTCGCGTTGGTCTCGCCGTCGGTCACGTACGGACCGAACCGGCCGTCCTTGACCACCACCGGACGCTCGCTGACCGGGTCGGTGCCCAGCTCCTTGAGCGGCGGTGCGGCGGCGGCCCGGCCGCGCTGCTTGGGCTGCGCGTAGATCGCCAGCGCCTCCTCCAGCGTGACCGTGAACAGCTGGTCCTCGGAGGTGAGCGAGCGGGAGTCGGTGCCGCGCTTCAGGTACGGGCCGTAGCGGCCGTTCTGCGCGGTGATCTCCACGCCCTCCTGGTCCGCGCCGACCACCCGGGGCAGCGACAGCAGCTTGAGCGCGTCGTCCAGGGTGACGGTGTCCAGCGCCATCGTCTGGAACAGCGAGGCGGTGCGCGGCTTGACGGCGTTCTTGCCCGTCTTGGGCGTTCCTTCGGGCAGGATCTCGGTGACGTACGGGCCGTAGCGGCCGTCCTTGGCGACCAGCATGTTGCCGCTGACCGGGTCCGGGCCGAGCTCGTAGTCGCCGCTGGGCTTGGCCAGCAGCTCCTCGGCCAGCTCGACGGTCAGCTCGTCCGGCGGCAGGTCGTCCGGGATGTCGGCGCGTCGGCCGGGCTCGCCCTCGACCTCGGAGGCGCGCTCCACGTACGGGCCGTAGCGGCCGACCCGCAGGGTGAGGTCGTCGCTGATCCGGAACGAGCTGATCTCGCGGGCGTCGATCGCGCCGAGGTCGGTGACCAGTTCCTTCAGACCGCCCAGGTGGTCGCCGTCGCCGTTGCCGGCCTCGGCGGCACCGCCCGCGGCCGCGCCC
Organism: Kitasatospora sp. NPDC056327; assembly: GCF_042261735.1. Classification (NCBI taxonomy): domain Bacteria; kingdom Bacillati; phylum Actinomycetota; class Actinomycetes; order Kitasatosporales; family Streptomycetaceae; genus Kitasatospora; species Kitasatospora sp. NPDC056327. The sequence continues at coordinate 56,871 of NZ_JBHJRC010000012.1, forward strand.
TCACCGGCGCCCTCGCCGAAGTAGAACCGCTTCAGCCACGGCACGGACTGCGCCTCGCCGGCCGCGATCCGGTCGAGGTCGTCCTCCATCTTCGCGGTGAAGTCGTAGTCGACCAGCCGGCCGAAGTGCTTCTCCAGCAGGTTGACCACGGCGAAGGAGAGGAACGACGGCACCAGCGCCGTCCCCTTCTTGAAGACGTACCGGCGGCCGATGATGGTGTCGATGATCGAGGCGTAGGTGGAGGGGCGGCCGATCTCCCGGTCCTCCAGTTCCTTGACCAGCGAGGCCTCGGTGTAGCGGGCCGGCGGCTTGGTGGCGTGGCCCTCGGGGGTGAGCTGCTCGGCGGCCAGCGGATCGCCCTCGGCGACCTGCGGCAGCCGGCGCTCGCGGTCGTCCAGCTCGGCGTTCGGGTCGTCCGCGCCCTCGACGTAGGCCTTGAGGAAGCCGTGGAAGGTGATGATCTTGCCGGAGGCGGAGAACTCGACGTCCCGGCCGTCGGCGGCCCGGCCGCCCACCTTCACGGTGACCGACTGGCCGACCGCGTCCTTCATCTGGGAGGCGACGGTGCGCATCCAGATCAGCTCGTAGAGCCTGAAGTCGTCGCCGGACAGACCGGTCTCGGCGGGGGTGCGGAAGCGGTCGCCGGACGGGCGGACCGCCTCGTGCGCCTCCTGCGCGTTCTTCACCTTGGAGGCGTAGGTGCGCGGCGCGTCCGGCAGGTAGTCGGCGCCGTAGAGCTGGGTGACCTGCGCCCGGGCGGCGCCGATCGCGGTCTCCGACAGCGTGGTGGAGTCCGTTCGCATATAGGTGATGAAGCCGTTCTCGTACAGCTTCTGGGCCACCTGCATGGTCCGCTTGGCGCCGAAGCCCAGCTTGCGGCTGGCCTCCTGCTGGAGCGTGGTGGTGCGGAAGGGCGCGTACGGCGAGCGGCGGTACGGCTTGGACTCCACGCCGCGCACCGAGAACGCGGTCTGCTCCAGGGCGGCGGCCAGCGCGCGGGCGGCCTGCTCGTCCAGGTGCAGGGTGTTGGCGCTGCCGGCCTTGAGGCGGCCGTCCTGGCCGAAGTCGCGGCCGCTGGCGATCCGCTTTCCGTCGACGGCGGAGAGCCGGGCGCCGAAGTTCTCCGGGTTGGCCGCGTCGGCCGGGGTGCGGCCGGTGCCGAAGGTGCCGGTCAGGTCCCAGTACGAGGCCGAACGGAACGCCATCCGCTCGCGCTCGCGCTCGACGACCAGCCGGGTCGCGACCGACTGCACGCGGCCGGCCGACAGCTTCGGCATGACCTTCTTCCAGAGCACCGGCGAGACCTCGAAGCCGTACAGGCGGTCGAGGATGCGGCGGGTCTCCTGGGCGTCGACCAGTCGCTGGTTCAGCTCGCGCGGGTTGGCCACCGCCTCCTGGATGGCGGTCTTGGTGATCTCGTGGAACACCATGCGGTGCACCGGCACCTTGGGCTTGAGCACCTGCTGGAGGTGCCACGCGATGGCCTCGCCCTCGCGGTCCTCATCGGTGGCGAGGAAGAGCTCGTCGGACTCCGCGAGGAGCGACTTCAACTTGCTGACCTGGGACTTCTTGTCCGCGTTGACGACGTAGATCGGCGCGAAGTCGTGGTCCACGTCCACACCGAGCCGGCGCACCTCACCGGTGTACTTGTCCGGGACCTCGGCGGCCGTGCTCGGGAGGTCGCGAATGTGTCCGACGCTCGCCTCGACGATGTAGCCGGGGCCCAGGTAGCCCTTGATCGTCTTCGCCTTGGCCGGCGACTCGACAATGACGAGTCGCTGTCCGTGCGCGGTCTCGCTGCTCGGGGACACCTTCGCTCTTCTCTCCCGGTCGTTATGTGAGCTGGTCGGCGCTGGCAGCACGGGCTGCGCTCCGCCCGACCCCTCCACCGTCCCGGGGCTGCCGCTGTACGACGACCCCACCAGCGGAGTGTGACCGTACCCCGGCCACCCTTGTCAAACGGACGGATCCCGTGATTTCACCGGCAAGGCCGACCGACGCCACTCGAACGGTAACCCGACGACGACGGATCGTGCTCCGCGGAGGGGGGCTTCGGCGGGTTTCGAAGGATGGAATGACGGATTTCAAAATCTGTCAACGGAATAACGACGCCCCGTGGATGCCCGGCGGCGGGCGGTCGGCGGTGCGCGGCGGCCGGCCCCGCGGACGACCCGGTGGGCCGTCGGGCCGTCAGGTCCGCCGGCCGGTCGGCCGCTAGCGGGCGAGCAGCAGCAGGAGTGCCCCGGCGGCCAGGCAGCCGAGACCCAGTGCCGTCCACAGCAGGTCGGCGACCACGGCCCGGGAACCGGCCTCCCCCCGGGCGAGCACCGCCAGACCGGGACGGCGCGGATCGTAGGCGATCCGGACGGCGGTGCCCGGGACGAGGCCCGCCGGGCGGCGCAGCGGCGTGTGACCGCGCGGGCGGGTCAGCACCAGCTCGCACGCCTCGACGGCGAGGCCCCCGCCGACCCGCGACGCGGACCCGCGCGGACCCGCGGAGGCCGGGCCGACCAGGGCCGGTTCGGTGGCGAAGGATATGAGGGGCGCACTGTCGAGCTCGCCGTGCGCGTCGGACTCCGCGACCACCGTGGCCACCGTCGACACCCCCCGACGGCGCACACGGTGGCGCAGGCGCACTTCGGCGGCGCACCAGAACAGAAGTGCGCCGCCGAAGAGGGCGAGTACCGCGCCCCCCAGCGTCGCCGTCGTCGTCTCCACCCCTGCCCCCAAGCCCCAGCTCTGTCCACAGCCTGTGGACAGAGCCTCACAGCCCGGGCCGAACGAGGGGCAGATGTTCGGCGAACATCCGGCGAACCGGGGGGATCGGAGGTGTGAACCGGCCGACCGCCGGCGCGCGGGCCGCCGGCGCGCGGGCCGTCGGCGCGCGGGCCGTCGGAGCGGCGGCCGTCAGAGCACCGGCCGGATGAACCCCTGTTCGGTGAGCAGCCGCAGCGACTCCGGCACCCGGTCCCGCAGCACCACCCGGTCCTCGCCGAGCAGCTGGGCGATCGCGTCGACGATCTCGCCCGCCGCCAGCGTCCCGTCGCAGACCCCGACGAAGCCGGCGCCCACCGTGTCCACCTTGGTGGCCCGCCGCATCCCGCGGTTGTGACGCAGGATCACGTGCTCGGGGTCCTCCGCCCCCGGCGCGCCCACCTGCTCCTGGACCACCTCGTCGGCCAGCACGTAGCGCGCCGCCAGCAGGCCCGCGTCGTCGTGCTCGCGCAGGAAGTCCTGCCGGTCGAACCACTCCTCGATGTGCGGGCCGAGCGGCTGCTCCACCGGGTGCGGCCACTCCTCCACCCGGACGGTCGGCCGCTCGGCACCGCCCGCCCGCAGGGTGATCCAGCCGAAGCCGATCCCCTCCACCCCGCCGGCCTCGAAGGCGTCCAGCCACTCCCCGTAGCGGGCCCGGTAGTCGCCGCCGGGGCCGCGGTGGTCGCCGCCGTCGCGCAGCCACAGCTCCGCGTACTGGGCCACGTCCTGCACCTCGCGCTGGACCACCCAGGCGTCCAGACCGGTTCCGGCCACCCAGCCCGCCAGCCGGTCCTGCCAGTCCTCGCCCCTGACGTGCTGCCAGTTGGCCAGCAGCTGACAGTAGCCGCCCGGCTCCAAGTGGGCGGCGGCCGAGCGGACCAGGCTCCGGCAGAGGTCGTCCCCGGCCATCCCGCCGTCCCGGTAGGTGAACCGGCCGGCCGGCGAGATCACGAACGGCGGGTTGGAGACGATCAGGTCGAACCGCCGCTCCCCCACCGGCTCGAAGAGGCTGCCGGCGGCGGTCTCCGTGTTGTCGAACCCGGACAGCGCCAGGGTGAGTTCGCTGAAGCGCAGCGCCCTTGCGTTGAGGTCGGTGGCGGTCACCCGCTGGGCGTGCCGGGCGGCGTGCAGCGCCTGCACGCCGGAGCCGGAGCCGAGGTCCAGCACCGAGCGGACGGGTCGGCGCACCGTGATGTTGGCGAGCGTGGTGGACGCGCCGCCGACGCCGAGCACCAGGTCCTTGCGGGCCACGCCGTGCGCGGTCTCGCCGGAGCCGATCCCGCCCGCGCCGCCGACCGCGCAGCCCAGGTCGGAGACCACCCAGGCGTCCGAACCCGGCAGCCCGGCGACCTCGTTGGCGTACGGGCGGACGTCCACGGTGGCGCGCACCAGGTCGCCGTCCGGCCGCAGCCAGCCGTCGGCCAGGCAGTCCTCCACCGGCAGCGCGGCAGCCGCCGCCCGGTAGGGCACCGGCTGCTGCAGCAGGAAGAGCCGCACCAGCGTCTCCAGCGGGCTGCCGCCGCGTGTCGCGCGCAGCGCGGGCACCGCCTCGCTGCGCGCCAGCGCCGCGTATCCGGTGGGCCCGAGCAGGTCCAGGCAGCCGTCGGCGGTGTACGAGGCGGCGAGCAGCGCCTCGCGCAGCTTGGCGAGGCGGGTCGGGTCGAGAACGGGGCTACTGATCACCCCGCCATTGTCCCCCGCGCGGTCGCCCGTGCTCTGCCGGCCACCGCCCGGCCGGCCCCGTACGCCCGGCCGTCCGCCCGGCCGCCCCGGCGCGGGCCCCGCCGCTCACGCCCGCAACGCCGGCAGCCCCCTCGGCCGGGGCCGAGGGGGCGGTGCGGTTCGGTGCGGCTCGGTGCGGTGCGGTGCGGTGCGGTGCCGCAGGGTGCCGTAGGGAGGCGTGCGGCGCGACCGGGTGCGGTACGGCGACCGGGCGCGCGGTGGGCCCGCCCGGGGGCGCGGTGCCGCCGTCAGCCCGCCGCGGCGGTCGGGGCCGGGGTCGACGGCGCCGGGGTGCCCCCGGCATCGGTCGCCGCCGGGCTCGCGGCGTCGGTGGCCCCGGCCGTCGGGGTGGCCGCCGGGCCGCCCGTCGACGAGCCGGTGGGAGCGGCGGCGACCGAACCCGGCTTGCACCCCTCCTGCTTGGCCATCGCCGCGCCCAGGTCGCCGCGCTGGAGCTTGCCCTGCGCCTGCGTGGAGAGCGCGGAGAGCTGCTCCACCTGGTCGGCGACGCTGCGCAGCGCGTCCGCGAACTTCGACTGCTCGGTGTTGGGGAGCGCGTCCAGCTTCTTCTGGACCTCCAGGTAGCCGTCGGCCGCCTTGGTGAGTTCGGCGACGGTGTCCTTCTGCAGGGTCGCCCCGTCGTCCACCTTGGGGGCTCCGGCCTTGTCGATGGCCGCGGCGATGTCCTGGTTGGTCTTGGCCAGCCGGCCGATGTCCGCCGAGAGTCGCTTCTGGAGGTCCGCCGGGGCCTCGCCGGCCTTCACCTGGCCGGTGTCCGCGAGGGCGGTCTGCGCCTGGGCGATCGGCTCCCTCGCCGCGCCGCACACGTTCGCCGCCCAGGACTCCAGCTGCTTGCTGTTGTCGTCGCCGCAGCCGACGGCGCCGAACGCGAGCAGCGCCCCGAGCGCGGGTACGGCCAGCAGTCGCTTGTTCACCGGGAGAAGCCCTTTCGGTTTCGGTCGTCGAACTGCGAACCTACACGGCCGCCGTTCGACCCCCGGGTCCCGCCCGGTCCCGCTCCCCGCCGTCCGCACACGGTGCCGTGCGCGCGTCGCCCGCGCGCACGGGGACGACCGTGCCCTGCTCCCCGGGCCCACTCCCCCGGGTCTTCCCCGGCGGTCCCGCGGACGGTGCCGCTCAGAGCGCGAGCGCGTCCACCGAGACCGGCCAGCTCATCCGGATCAGACCACCGCCGGCGCCGCTGCTGACCTCCAGGTCCTCGACCAGTCCGGTCAGCACCGCGAGTCCCAGGGTGTCCTCGTCCGGGTCCGTGCCGTCCTCCGCCGCGGTCGGGACGGTGTCGAGACCGGCCTCGTCCTCGACCTCGATGAGGAAACGCTTCTCCTGGTCGATCAGAGCGACCCGGACCGCGCCCTTGATGTCGCCGCGCCGGTGCAGGCCGACCGCGCGGGAGCACGCCTCGCCGACGGCCAGCCGCACCTCGTCGAGCACCGACTCGTCGACCCCGGCTCGTCGGGCGACTGCCGCGGCCACCAGCCGGGCCGTCCGCACATGCTCGGGCAGCGCGCTGAATCGAAGTTCGACGGTTGCCATCTCTTCCCCCTCGGGGTGCTCCGACCGGGGGCCGGGCATCCGGCCCCTGCGGGCCGGTGTCGACCGGCCCAGGAACGACCGGACGGGCCGGGGCACGGGGCCCCGGCTCACCGGACGCATTGGGATCGGGCGGGCCGGCCCTGCCAGGCCGGCCCGGCCCGGGTCAGTCTCCCGACGGATCAGTCGGTCGCCTGGACCGCGTCGTCGACCGAGTTGTGGATCGGGAAGACCTTGGTCAGGCCGGTGATCCGGAAGATCTTCAGAATGCGCTCCTGGTTGCACACCAGGCGCAGCGAGCCCTCGTGGGCACGCACCCGCTTCAGACCGCCCACCAGCACGCCGAGGCCCGTGGAGTCCAGGAAGTCCACGCCCTCCATGTCGACGACGAGGTGGTAGCTGCCGTCGTTGACGAGCTCGACCAGCTGCTCGCGCAGCTTGGGGGCGGTGTACACATCGATCTCGCCGCCAACCTCGACGACCGTGCGGTCGCCGACTGTACGGGTCGACAGGGACAGGTCCACGGAACCTCCAGCACCTTGCCTTGCTACGTCATTGCGATACTCGGCCGGACGGCCGCTACCGCATGGTCGCGAACTCCGGGCGCACCCACTCAACGCGTGGCAGGCCTCAGCGCCGCGACCCCCGGCCGTACGGCCGTCACCGCCACATTCAACCACCTGCGACCATGCCCGCACGATGGCTTAGGACGATTCTGCGTCACGCCGGTGACACACTGGGTCCTCATGCCGCCGCGTCAAAGCCTGCCCGAGGCACTGCTCACGACCCTGTCCACCACCCGCGGGCGGTCGGACCGGCTCACCCATACGGAGCACCTTCCCGCCAGGTCCGCCCGGTATGCGCCGTGGCCCGACTGGATCCGGCCCGAGATCACCGCGTCCGCCCAGGCCATGGGCGTGCGCGAGCCATGGGCCCACCAGGCGGAAGCGATGAACCTGGCCAAATCCGGTCAATCTGTGGTGATCGCCACAGGAACCGCCTCCGGCAAGTCCCTCGGATACCTGGGCCCGGTGCTGTCCGACCTGCTGGAAGGCACCGAGGCCCGCAACGGCCGGGGCGCCACGGCGCTCTACCTCGCCCCCACCAAGGCCCTCGCCGCCGACCAGCGCCGCCGGGCCGCGGAACTCGCCCCGCCCCGCGTCCGGGCCGCCCTCTACGACGGCGACACCCCGCCCGAGGAGCGCGAGTGGGTCCGCCAGTACGCCTCCTACGTCCTCACCAATCCGGACATGCTGCACCGCGGCATCCTGCCCGCGCACGCCCGCTGGTCCTCCTTCCTCAAGACCCTGCGCTACGTCGTGATCGACGAGTGCCACGGCTACCGCGGCGTGTTCGGCTCGCACGTGGCCCAGGTGCTGCGCCGGCTTCGGCGGATCTGCGCCCGCTACGGCTCCTCGCCGGTCTTCCTGCTCGCCTCCGCCACCACCGCCGACCCGGCGGTCACCGCCCGCCGCCTCACCGGACTGCCCGCCGAGGCGGTCACCGAGGACGCCTCGCCGCGCGGCCCGGTGGTCTTCGGGCTCTGGGAGCCGCCGCTCACCGAGAACGTCGGCGAGCACGGCGCGCCGGTCCGCCGGACGGCCACCGCCGAGGCCGCCCACCTGCTCACCGCGCTGGTCGAACGGGAGACTCGAACCGTCGTCTTCGTCCGCTCCCGGCGCGCCGCCGAACTGGTCGCCCTGCAGACCCAGGACCAGCTCCCCCGCCCGCTCGCCGACCGGGTCGCCGCCTACCGCGGCGGTTACCTCGCCGACGAGCGCCGGGCCCTGGAGCGCGAGCTGCACTCCGGCCGGCTGCTCGGCCTCGCCTCCACCTCCGCCCTCGAACTCGGCGTCGACATCTCCGGTCTGGACGCCGTCCTGATGGCCGGCTACCCGGGCACCCGGGCCTCGCTCTGGCAGCAGGCCGGCCGGGCCGGGCGGGAGGCCCAGGGCGCGCTCGCCGTCCTGATCGCCCGGGACGACCCGCTGGACACCTACCTGGTGCACCACCCGGAGGCGCTCTTCGCGACCCCGGTCGAGGCCACCGTGCTCGACCCGGACAACCCGCACGTCCTGGCCCCGCACCTGTGCGCGGCCGCCGCCGAGCTGCCGCTCACCGACGCCGACCTGGAGCTGTTCGGCCCCTCCGCCGCACCGCTGCTGCCGGTGCTGGAGCGGCGCGGACTGCTCCGCCGGCGCGGTGACGCCTGGTACTGGACCCGCCGCGAGCGGGCCGCCGACGCCGTGGACCTGCGGGGCAGCGGCGGCAGCCCGGTGCAGATCGTCGAGGCGCCGACCGGGCGGCTGCTCGGCACCGTGGACGCCTCGGCCGCCCACACCACCGTGCACACCGGCGCCGTCCACCTCCACCGGGGCCGCACCTACCTCGTCCGGGACTTCGACCTGGACAGCTCGGTCGCCCTGGTCGAGCGCGCCGACCCGCCCTACACCACCGCCGCCCGGGACATCACCTCCGTCTCCGTGCTCTCCACCGACACCACCGTCGACTGGGGCGAGGGCCGGCTCAGCTTCGGTTCGGTGGAGGTGGTCAACCAGGTGGTCGGCTACCTCCGCAAGCGGATCTCCACCGGGGAGATCATGGGCGAGAGCAAGCTCGACCTGCCGCCCCGGACCCTGCGTACCCGGGCCGTGTGGTGGTCGGTGACCGAGGACCAGCTGCTCGACGCGGAGATCCCGCCCGACCAGCTGCCCGGCGCCGCCCACGCCGCCGAGCACGCCTCGATCGGTCTGCTCCCGCTCTTCGCCACCTGCGACCGCTGGGACATCGGCGGCGTCTCGGTGCCCCTGCACCCCGACACCGGGCTGCCCACCGTGTTCGTCTACGACGGCCACCCCGGCGGGGCGGGCTTCGCCGAACGCGGCTTCCGGCGCGCCGCGCAGTGGCTGACCGCCACCCGGGCGGCGATCGCCGCCTGCGAGTGCGAGCGCGGCTGCCCGTCCTGCGTGCAGTCGCCCAAGTGCGGCAACGGCAACGACCCGCTGGACAAGGCCGCGGCCGTCCGGCTGCTCGACGTGCTGCTCGACGGCGCTCCCCCGGCCACCGGGCCGGACGGTCCGGGCGACCGGGACGGGACGACTGACCGGAACGGGACGACCGGACCCGCGCACCGGGTGGACGCCACGGAGGCCGCCGAGGCGGCGGCCGAGACCGCCCACGGGGCCGAAGCGGTGGCCCGGGCGGCCCACCGGGAGACCGACGACCCCGCGGGCCGCCCGGTGGACGGGCCCGAGGAGGAGCCGGCAGGCGGCCCGGACGACGGGCCCGGGGACGGCCGGGGGGACGGAGGACCGCCCCCGGTAGAGCTTGCCGTCGGGCGAGCGGGTGCCCTCCGGGTAGACGCCGAACAGCTC
>NZ_JBHJRC010000013.1:0-64467 GCF_042261735.1 Kitasatospora sp. NPDC056327
GGCTCCCAGTAGACGACTGGGTTGATAGGCCGGATATGGAAGCCCTGTGAGGGGTGGAGTTGACCGGTACTAATAGGCCGAGGGCTTGTCCTCAGTTGCTCGCGTCCACTGTGTTGTTCTGAAACAACGACCCCCACGCCCGGGAGACCGGGTGGTGGGTGCGGTTGACAGTTTCATAGTGTTTCGGTGGTCATAGCGTGAGGGAAACGCCCGGTTACATTCCGAACCCGGAAGCTAAGCCTCACAGCGCCGATGGTACTGCAGGGGGGACCCTGTGGGAGAGTAGGACGCCGCCGAACAATCATTCAGAGAAGGCCCCCATCCGGGATACGGATGGGGGCCTTCTCGCGTTGTGCGTCCGCGTTCGTCCGAAGAGGCCGGCGCCGGCTCCCGTGAAGTCGGGAGCCGACCGGATCAGGCCTTGCGGGCGGCGGCCACGATCTTGGCGGTGGTGTGCAGGAACCGCGAGGTGGCGGAGCCCTGGAAGGACGGGCCGAACAGGTTGCCGGTGCTCTTCCACTTGCCGTTCTGAAGGTGGATCACCACGTAGGCGGTGCCCGGGTCGGCGCCGAGCACCTCGTAGTCGCCCTTGGGCGAGGTGTGGGGGAGGGCGAAGTCCGCGGGGAGCGGTTCGGAGAGGAAGTTGAGGGTCAGTCGGAGGTCGGGCGTGACCTCGACGTCCTTGAACGGCTCGGCGGCCAGGACGGCTTCGATCTCCTCGACGGTGCGCAGCATCACCGGGACGGGGTAGCCGAGCGACTCGGCGAGGTGGGCCTCGATCCGGCGGGTGAGCGCGGCGCGCTCCGGGCTGCCGGCGGGGTGCTCCTCCGCGGTGAAGAAGACGTTGCCGGTCTGGATGTACGAGCGGACGCCCTCCAGGCCGAGTTCGGTGAACAGGCCGCGGAGCCGCTCCATGGTCACCGTCCGGCCGCCGACGTTGATGGAGCGGAGCAGCGCGATGTACGTGATCATGCGGCCAGTCTGGCACCGGCCGACCGAACGGACAACGGACGGACAGCGAGCGGCACCGACCGGGCGGACGGCGCACGGCTCCGGACGTCCCACGGCCCGGAAGTGCCAGGTTCGGTCGCCGGGCGCGCATTTTTGCGCAGACGACGAGGCCAGGACGGCGGGAGAGTCCAACGGTCTTGTTCAAACGGCCGGTGTGTCATCGGCGCGGACCGTAAGGATTACGAGAACTATGACCAAGGTCGTTGGCCTGGCGTCCCGGAGCACGCCCAGGACCCGTGTGCTCGTCGCGATCGCCGCCGCCGTGGTCGGCCTGTCCGCCTGCTCCTCCACCGCCACCTCCACGGACTCGGGAGCCAAGCCCGCGGCGAAGCCCTCGGTGGACGTCCTGCGGATCGCGGCGGCCGATGCCACCAACACCACCGGCCTCGACCCGCGTTCGGTGAGCGCGGGTGCCAGCTCGATCGTCGCCCAGCACGTGTTCGACTCCGTGGTGACGCTGGAGGGCAAGGAGTACAAGCTGAAGCTCGCCGAGTCGGTCGAGCCGAACGCCGACGCGACGATGTGGACCGTCAAGCTCCGCAAGGGCGTGCAGTTCCACGACGGCAAGCCGGTCCGCGCCGCCGACGTGGCCTTCAGCCTGACCACCCTGGCCGCCCCGCCGAGCAACCGTGCCTCGGTGTACGCGGACGTCGACGCCGCGAAGATCAAGGTGGTCGACGACAGCACGCTGGAGGTGCCGCTCAAGCGGGCGCGGGCCGACTTCAAGGAGTCGGTGCTCGCGGTGTTCTCGGTGGTGTTCCCGGAGGGGACGACCGACTTCGCCAAGCCGATCGGCTCGGGCCCGTACAAGTTCGAGACCAGCGACCAGCGGATCGTCCGGCTCGTGGCCAACGAGCAGTACTGGGGCGGCAAGCCCGCGATCCCGGCGCTGGAGATCGACCGGATCGCCAGCCCGGCGGCCCGCCTCGCCGCGCTCAAGGACGGCCAGGTCGACTACGCGGTCGGCATCAGCGCGGCCGGGGCCCAGACGGAGAAGGGCAACACCGGGATCAAGATCCAGCGCGGCGGCGTCGCCAACTCCAACGCGCTCTCCTTCGCGATGAACCAGAACCTCGCCCCGTTCAACGACCCGAAGGTGCGCAAGGCCGTGCGGCTGGCCGCCGACCGGCCGGCCCTGGTGGCGCAGGCGCTGATGGGGTACGGAGCCCCCGGCGAGGACGTCGTGGGCAAGGACCTGCCCGGCTACAACGCCAAGCTGACCGAGCGCAAGCGGGACCTGGAGGAGGCCCGCAAGCTCTTCCGCGAGGCCGGTGTCACCGAGCTGACCCTGCGGGCCGCCGACGTGGTGCCGGGCATGCTGCCGGCCGCCAAGCTGTTCGCCCAGCAGCTGGAGGAGGCCGGGGTGAAGCTCGCCGTCCAGGAGGTCCCGGCGGACAGCTACTACTCCGACCTCAAGGGCCTGGCCACGCACCCCTTCCAGGTCTTCTACTACGTCAACCGCCCGGCGGCCCTGCACCTGGCGGCGGTCACCAACGAGAAGGCCGTGTTCAACGTGACCGGCGCCGGCCAGGCCCACTGGAGCCGGCTCGCCGAGGCCCAGGTGCTCGTCGACCCGACCGCGCGGGCGAACGCCTTCGACGCGATCGAGCAGGACTTCTACGACAACGGCGGCGACCTGGTCTGGGGCTTCCAGGAGCAGCTGGACGCCACCCGGGCCGGTGTCGAGGGAGTGCGTCTGAGCCAGTCCGTCCAGCTGTTCGACCAGGCGAAGGCGACCAAGGGCTGATGCCCGTCCCCCGGCAACTCGCGGCGGTGGCGCGCAGGCTCGCGTCGACCGTCCTGACGCTGCTCGTCGTGTCGCTGGCGCTCTTCGCCGGGGCCTCGGTCCTGCCGGGCGACGCCGCGGGCAGCTGGCTCGGCGGCAACGGCACCGAGCAGGACCTCGCGGCGCTGCGGCACGAGTGGGGGCTGGACCGGCCCCTGCTCGTGCGGTACGCGGACTGGGTCACGGCGGCGCTGGGCGGTGACCTGGGAACCAGCCTGACGGCCCGTCGGCCGGTGGCCGAGATCGTGGCGGAGCCCCTGTGGGCCACCACGCTGCTCGTCCTGATCGCCGGCGCGGCCACCATGGTGCTGGCCGTGGCGCTCGGGCTGGCCACCGGGCTGCGGCCGGGCAGCCGGCTGGACCGGATGCTGTCGGGGGCGAGCCTGGTCGTGGTCGCGGTGCCCGGGTTCGTGCTGGCCAGTCTGCTGGTGCTGGTGTTCTCCGGCACCCTGGGTCTGCTGCCGGCGGTGTCCCACCCGCCGCTGGGGGGCAGCCCGCTGGACCGGCCGGAGATCCTGGTCCTGCCGGTCGCCACGATCGTGCTGTTCGGCGGGGCCTGGGCGGGGCGGATCGTGCGGGCCACGGTCGCCGACGCCAACGGCGCGCCGAACGCGCGGGCCGCCCGGATGGCGGGGCTGCCGGAGCACCAGGTGGTCTGGCGGCACGTGCTGCCGACGACCGTGCCCGCGAACGCACAGGTCTTCGGCTGGCTGATCAGCAGTCTGTTCGGCGGCACCACCGTGATCGAGGTGGTCTTCGACTACCCGGGGCTGTCCCGGATCCTGCTCTCGGCGGTGAAGAACCACGACCTCGCCGTGCTGGAGGGCGTCGGGCTGCTGCTCGCGGTGATCATCCTGATCTCCTTCATCCTGGCCGACCTGATCAGTCTGCTGGCCGACCCGAAAGCGAGAACGAGAGCCGCATGAACGCAGAACCGCGGCGGTGGGCCGGCCGGTCGGTCCGCTGGACGGCCCGGCTGCTCCTGGTGCTGCCGGCGGCCGCCGTGCTGCTGCTGGCGGTGGCCGGGCCCTGGCTGGTGGACACCGACCCCGGCCGGATCGTCGGCGCGCCCTACCACCCGCCGGGGGGCCCGCTCGCGTTCGGCACCGACTACGCGGGGCGCGACGTCTGGGCCCGGCTGCTGACCGGCGGCCGCTCGCTGGTCGTGGTGCCGGCGCTGGCGGTCCTGCTGACCACGGTGCTCGGCACCGCGCTGGGCATGCTGGCGGGGTACCGCGGGGGCTTCGTCGACGCGCTGGTGTCGCGCTTCGACGGGGCGATGCTGGCGTTCCCGCCGACCCTGGCCATGCTGGTGCTGCTGCACGGCTGGGGCTACTCCCCGCTCGTCCTGATCATGATCATCCTGGTCACCGGGGTCTCCTTCGTCTCCCGGATCGCCCGCACCGCCACTGTCCAGGTGATGAGCCAGGGCTACGTCGAACAGGCGGTCTGCCTGGGCGAGTCGGTGCCCTCGGTGCTGTTCCGGGAGATCCTGCCCAACATCGTGCGGCCGATCCTCGCCGACGCCGGCACCCGGCTCGCCGTCGCGGTCGCCCTCACCTCCGCCGCGGGCTTCCTGGGCTTCGGCGCGGACGAACCCAACTGGGGTGCCATGGTCAGCGAGAACATCGAGGGCATCACCCTCACCCCGTGGGCCGTGGTGGCTCCCGCGGTCTGCCTCGGCGTGCTCGCCGTGGCGGCCAACCTCGGTCTGGACCGGCTGGCAGCGAGGCTCGACGGATGATCCGGGTGGAGGACCTCCTGATCACGGACGGCACCGGCCGGCCGGTGCTCGACCGGCTCTCGCTGGCGATCGGCCGCGGCGAGCGGCTGGCCGTCGTGGGCGAGTCCGGCTCCGGGAAGACCACCCTCGCGATGGCCCTGCTCGGCGAGGTGCGGCCCGGCCTCGGCGTGGCCGGCGGCCGGGTCCTGGTCGACGGCACCGATGTGCTGGGGCTGTCCGCCGGTCCGCTCCGGGCCTACCGCCGCCGGTCGGTGGCCTACCTGCCGCAGGACCCCGCGTCCGCGCTGACGCCGACGCTGCGGGTGCGCGGGCAGCTCGCCGAACTCGCGGCCGACCGCTCCGACGCGGCGCTCCTGCGGCGGCTGGCCGACGTGGGCCTGCCGGACGACCCGAAGCTGCTCGGGCGCTACCCGCACCAGCTCTCCGGCGGCCAGCAGCAACGGCTGGCGCTGGCACGGATCTCCGCGGGGGACCCGGCGCTGCTCGTCGTCGACGAACCGACCACCGGGCTGGACGCGATCGCGCGCAACCTCGTGCTCGCCCGGCTGGACGACCTGGTGACCCGCCGGGGGTCGGCGCTGCTGATGGTCACCCACGACCTGCCCAGCGCCGCCCTGGTCGCGGACCGGCTGGTGGTGGTGCGCGACGGCCGGATCGTCGAGGACGGACCGCTCGACGAGGTGATGGGGCGTCCGTCGGCTCCCTACACCCGGGAGCTGATCCGGGCCGTCCCGACCGTCGCCGACCTCGGCCGCCCCAGGGCGGACGGCCCGGCGGACCCGGACGGGCGGGCCCCGGAGGAGCCGGAGGCGCCCGGCGGCGGGACCCCGGCCGGACCCCTGCTCCGGGTGGAGGGCCTGCGGGCCGGCCACCGGCAGGGTCGGCAGGGCCGCACGGTGGTCGACGGCGTCTCCTTCACCGTGGCCCGCGGCGAGTGCCTGGCCCTGCTCGGCGTGTCCGGCAGCGGCAAGACCACGCTCGCGCGCTGCGTCAGCGGCACCCACCGCCCCGACGCGGGGACGGTCGCCCTCGACGGAGAGCCGCTGGCACCCCGGATCCAGGACCGCAGCGTCGAGCAGCGCCGCCGGATCCAGGTGATCCCCCAGCACTCGGCGGGCTCCCTCAACCCGCGCCGCACCGTGGGCGCGGCGGTGGTCCGGCCGCTGCGCCGGCTGCGCGGGATGGGCCGGACGGAGGCCGAGGCCGAGGCGGAGCGCCTGCTGGCCCTCGTCGGGCTGCCGTCGGGGACGGCCAGCCGGCGGCCCTCGCAGCTGTCCGGCGGCCAGTGCCAGCGGGTCACCATCGCCCGGGCGCTCGCGGCCGGACCCGACATGCTGGTCTGCGACGAGATGACCTCCAGCCTGGACCCCCGGGTGCAGGCGACCGTACTCGAACTGATCGACCGGCTGCGCGCGGAGCTCGGCCTGGCGGTCATCGTGATCACCCATGACCTGGGCGTCCTGGCCCGGATCGCGGACCGGGTCCTCGCCCTGCACGAGGGCGTCGTCTGCGAGGAGGGGCCGACCGCGCGGGTGCTCACCGCGCCCGAGCACCCGTGGACCCGCTCGCTGCTCGCCGCCACCGCGACCGGCGACCGGAGGGCGCTCAGCAACTCCCGCTGAGACGGGCCGCGTCGGGGGCCGGGCCGTCGCCGACGGTCCGGCCCCGCCCTGTTCCGGGCCGCCCCGCCCCGTGCCGCCCGGCCCCGTCCTGTCCCGAACCGTGCCGCGCGCCATACCGCACGCCGCCCGTCCGGCCCGCGTGGCGCCGCTGCTCAATCCTCGCCAGACCGGCCGGGGACGCGCCGGGACGATGAAAAAGCCAGCCAGAGACCCTAGGAGTGCGCCATGGATGAGCAGCGCCCGGACCTCGGACCGGACGGCCGACCCGTCCGGATCCTGTCCACCGGGACCGAGCCCGACCCCTACGGCATGTACCGGCGCATGCGCGAGGAGGACGGCGTCGTCCAGCTCGTGCGCGAGCCCAACGGCCTGTACCGCTGGATCGTCCTCGGCTACGAGGACGGCCGTGACGTGCTCGCCGACCCCCGGTTCTCCAAGGACCCGGCCCGGGCCTGGGAGCAGCTGCGCGCGGCCGGCTACGTGACGGGCGAGCCCGGCGAGCGCGCCGACTACCTCTACCACGTGGCGAACACCGACCCGCCGGACCACACCCGGCTGCGCCGCCTCATCGGCAAGGCGTTCACCATGCGCCGGGTCGAGGCGGTCCGCCCGCGGATCGGGGAGGTGGCCGCCGAACTGCTCGACCGGATGGCCGGACGGGAGACCGCCGACCTGGTCGACGCCTACTCCCACCCGCTGGCCACCACGGTGATGTGCGAGATCCTCGGCATTCCCGACCTCGACCGGGAGAGCTTCCGCACCTGGGCCACCGCGATCCTGACCGCCCCCGGCGGGGCCGCGCCGGGCGCGATGACCAAGGCCGAGGGCTACACCGCGATGAAGGACTTCTTCACCGCTCTGATCGCGGACAAGCGGGCCCGGGCGCGGGAGGGCGCGGGGCAGCCGGACGTCCTCAGCGGCCTGATCGACGCCACCGACGACGGCGACCGGCTCAGCGAGACCGAACTCGTCTCCACCGTGATGCTGCTGATGAGCGCCGGGCAGGAGCCCACCGTCAACCTGATCAACAACGCCGCGCTCGCGCTGATGGACAGTCCGGACCAGCGGGCCCTGCTGGCCGCCGAGCCGGACCTGTACCCGAACGCGGTCGACGAGTTCCTCCGCTACGACCCGCCGGTGCAGCTCTCCACCACCCGGGTCGCGCTGGAGGACGTCGAGGTGGCCGGCACGGTCGTCCCGGCCGGGAGCATCGTCACCGTCTCGCTCGCCGCCGCGGCCCGGGACGAGGGCAAGTACCCCGGCGCCGACCGGCTGGACGTCACCCGGGCCACCAGCTCGCACCACCTGGGCTTCGGGCACGGCATCCACCACTGCGTCGGCGCCCCGCTCGCCCGGCTGGAGGGCGAGGTGGCGGTCCGGATGCTGTTCGAACGCTTCCCCGGCCTCGCGCTCGACTGCCGCCCCGAGGAGCTCCGCTGGCGGCCGACCCGGATCATGCGGGGCCTGGAGCGGCTCCCGGTCCGCCTGAGCGCGCAATCCCAGGAGGCACCGCGATGAACAGCACCGACAGGGCCGCGGCGCAGCGGACCGCCGACGACGGGACCGCCGACGAGGCACGGATCGTCGGCCGGTGGACCGAGATCTACGACGCCGTCTACGAGAGCGCCGAGGGCGGCAGCGGCGCCGACTTCTCCGGCTGGCGCTCCAGCATCACCGGCGAGAACTACACCGCGGCGGAGACGGCCGAATGGCTGGAGGGCACGGTCGCGGCCGTCCTGGAGCAGCGCCCCGAGGCCGTCCTGGAACTCGGCGCCGGCACCGGCCTGGTGGCCGAGGGACTGCTCCCGCACGTCGGCCGCTACCGGGGCACCGACATCTCCGGCACCGCCGTGGCGCGGATGGTCAGGGACTACGGCCACCACCCCGGCGCCGGGTTCACCGTCGCCCAGGCCGACGACCCCGCGCTGCCGGGCGGCTTCGACACCGTCGTCCTCAACTCCGTGATCCACCACTTCCCGACCGAGGCCTACCTGCGCCGCGCGCTGGCCAACGCGGTGCGCTGCCGCGCCCCGGGCGGCACCGTGTTCCTCGGCGACGTGCACAGCCTGCCGCTGCGGGACGCCCTGCGGCTGTCCGTCCTGGCCGTCAGGGTCCCGGGCGAGCAGCCGGCCGGAGAACTGCGGGCCCAGCTGGCGGCGATGGCGGCGTACGAGCGGGAGCTGGTGATCGACCCGGCGTTCTTCCCCGCGTTCGCCGCCGAGCACGGGCTGGTCGCCGACCTCCGGCTCAAGCCCGGCCGGCACGGCACCGAGATGAACCTCTTCCGCTACGACGTCCGGCTGCGCCCGGCGGACGCGTCGCTGGTCCCGCTGCGGGACGTCCGACAGGTGGCCTGGGAGTCCCGCACGGCGGAGCGGCTGCTGGCCGGGGCGGCGGGCGGCCCACCGGTGCGGGTCACCGGGATCCGGCACCCCGGCCTGGCGGCGCCCGTCGCCGCGCTCGCCGCCCTGCGCGCCGCGGCCCCGGACGAGCCGGTCGACCTGGCCGCGCTGCTCGCGGCGGAGGAGCCGGCCGCGCCCGGCCTCCTCCCCGCCGACCTGAGCGCCGCCGCCGACGCGCGCGGTCTGGCCTGCTACTGCGTCCCGGCCGCGAGCGAGTCGGCCGACTACGACGCGGTGCTCGCCCCCCGGACGAGCGGCGGCCTGGCGGTCGCCCCCGAAACGTCGGCCGGCCGCCCGCTGGTCAACGTCCCCACCATGTAGCCGGTCCCGGCGCCCTACCGAGGAGCAGACAGTGAAGACACCGGTCGCGCACAGCGTGCTGCGCGAGGCGGACGGCGGCGGACTCGTCGTCCTGGCCGACTTCGGCACCGCCGGCCGCCCGTCGGCGACGTTCACCGAACTGGTCGAGGGACTCCGGACGGAGGCCACGTTCTGGGAGACCATGCCCCCGCCGTACGGGGAGGAGGAGGGCCTGGACGCGGCGGGCCACGTGGCCCGCTGGACGGCCGACGTGCGCGCGAGCGGGCTGCCGGTCCGGGCGGTCATCGGCTTCTGCAGCGGCAGCGTGTACGCGGCCGCGCTGGTCGAGGAGATCTCCCGCTGGCAGGACCGGCCGCGGCTGGTCCTGATCGATCCCGACCTGGCGGAACGCCGGATGGTGATCGAGCACTACGAACGGTTCATGACGGCCCGGCTGAGCCCGGTGCTGGCCCCCGAGGAGGTGGCGGCGGCGCTGCGGGAGGGCCGTGAGGCCGACGCCGCGGCCGCCACGGCCCTGGACCTCGCCGCGGGTCTCGGCGTGCTCTGCCGGCGCATCCTGCCGCCGGCCTGCGAGCGGGCCGGGATGTCCGGCGAGCGCAGCACCGAACTGGCGCTGATCTTCGCCGCCTACCTGCACTGGCTGGCGGCCGGCGCCGAGGTGGACCCGCGGCCGGTCTGGAAGGAGGCGACGGCGCTGAACTCCGCGACCGAGGGGTTCGGGCTCGACGCGTTCCCGCCGGCGGCGCGCCCCGGCCTGGTCGGCACGGTGGTCGAATTCGACCTCCCGCACCTGGAACTGATGCGCGACCCCGGGGTCGCCGAATGCGTGGACGAGTTGCTCCGAACTGAGCAGTCGCCGTCCGGAGGTCCTGCCTAGAGTCGCCGCAGGAGCGGCGGGAAGAACCGGCGGGCGGAAATGCCGCAGGAAACCACCAGAAGGAGACGAATTCCGATGACCGACACCTTCACGGAATCGGCCGGGACGGCGGAGCGGCGCTCCAGGATCGTTCCACCGGCCTCCCACCAGGCCGAACCCGCCGCTCCGGAGTCCCTGCTGCACTCCGGGAACTCCGGGGCGATGGTGCGCAAGAGCGGCCAGCTCCGGTCCGAATTCCGCAACGAGGGCCGGATGTTCGCCCGCGAGGTGGCGAAGCACGTCAATTCCCAGCAGGCCGGCCGGGCGAGTGCGTTCGTCTACGAGGAGAGCTTCGGCTACGAGGACCGGATCCATTTCCTCATTCACCTCGACGCGCTCGACGTGTATTACGACCTGGTCGAAATGGGCGACCGGGACCGCGCCTTCCGGGAGTCGATCGCCAAGGAGCGGGTCGGGGAGGACACCGGAGGCGGTGCCTGGGACCGGCTCTTCGTCGACGGGAGCGTGCACTCGACGGTCCTGCTCCCGTGGACCGGCCAGGCCGGGCCGCAGCTGAACTCCGCCTCCGCCGGCATCGTGCTGCTGCGCTCCGCGCGCATCGGCCACGGCTTCGCCGCCGAGGGGCGCGAGCTGGCCCGGGAGATCGCCGACACGGTGAACGAGCGGTACGCCGGCGAGGCCGCCGTGACCCTCTTCGACGAGGCGTTCGGCGACGCCGAGCGGGTGCACTGGGCGATCGGCCTGAAGGACCTCACCGTGTACGGGCGGCTGCGCGCGGACCTCGCGGCGCAGGGCCGGCCGGGCACCTTCGTCGACGGCAGCGTGCGCGAGACCGCGCTCACCCCGCACCACTGGGGCCTCTACGCGACCCGTCAGGGCCAGTAAGCACCGTTACCCGCAGCGGAGGCGAGACGGATGACCGAGGTGTGGGCGTTCCCGGGGCAGGGGGCGCAGCGGGTCGGCATGGGGGCCGAGGTGTTCGACCGGTTCCCGGACCTCGTCCGGGAGGCCGACGGGATCCTCGGGTACCCGGTTCGCGAGGTGTGCCTGCGGGGCGCCGGGCCCGGTCTGACGGACACCCGCTCGGTGCAGCCCGCGCTGTTCGTGGTCAACGCGCTGAGCGGGCTCGCCCGGCTGGCGGAGGCGCCGGCGCCCGCCTACCTCGCCGGGCACAGCCTGGGGGAGTACAACGCGCTGTTCGCGGCGGGCTGCTTCGACTTCGCCACCGGGGTCCGGCTGGTCAAGCGGCGCGGCGAGCTGATGGGCCGCGCCGACGGGGGCGGCATGCTCGCCGTGCTCGGTGCGGACCCCGACCGGCTCATCGGGCTGCTGGCCGACTCCGGCCTCGACGACATCGACCTGGCCAACCGCAACTCGGCGGTCCAGGTGGTGCTCGCAGGTCCGCAGGAGTCGCTGCGCGCGGCGGCCCGGGCGGTGGCCGCGGCGGGGCTGGGGCGCTGCGTGCCACTGAAGGTCAGCGCGCCGTTCCACTCCCGCTACATGGCCGGTGCCGCGGCCGAGTTCGAGCGGTTCCTGGCGACGGCCGAGCTGCGCGACCCGCGGATCCCGGTGATCGCCAACGCCACCGCCCGCCCCTACCCGGCGGGCGGTGTGCGGAAGCTGCTGGCCCGTCAGGTGGCGGCGCCGGTGCGCTGGTGGGAGAGCATGAGCCTGCTGCTCGGCCGGGGGGTCACCGAGCTGGTCGAGATCGGGCCGGGGCGGGTGCTCACGGACCTCTGGAAGGCCGCCCGTGAGCGGCCGGCGCCCCTGCCGCCGGCCGGGGCCGGGCCGGTGGCGCCCGCTCCGGAGCCGCCCGCTCCGGAGCGCCCCGCGCCCGCGCCCGCGCCCGCTCCCGTCCCCGTCCCCGTCCCCGTCCCCGTCGGGGCGTCCCCCGTCGCCGCGCCGCCGCCGGCGGTGCAGGCCGGGGCGGTGCGGCCCGAGCACCTCGGCTCGGCCGAGTTCCGCGCCGACTACGGACTGCGCCACGCCTATCTGGCGGGCGCGATGTACCGGGGCATCGCCTCCGCCGACCTGGTGGTGCGGATGGCCCGGGCCGGGCTGATGGGTTTCCTCGGCTCAGGTGGTCTCCCGCTCGCGGAGACCGGGGCCGCGATCCGCGGGATCCGCGACCGGCTGGGCCCCGACGGCCGGTTCGGCGTCAACCTGCTGGCCTCGCCCGACGATCCGGCGGCCGAACGGGCCCTCGTCGAGCTGCTCCTCGCCCATGACGTCCGGTACGCCGAGGCCGCCGCCTTCACCGCGGTGACGCCCGCCGTGGTCCGGTTCCGCTTCGCCGGCGCGCACCGCGCGGCCGACGGCACCCCGACCGCGGTGCGGCACGTGCTGGCCAAGGTGTCCCGGCCCGAGGTCGCCACCGCCTTCCTGAGCCCGCCGCCCGCGCCGATCCTCGGCAGACTGGTCGCCGAGGGCGCGCTCACCCCCGCCGAGGCCGAGGCCGCGGCGCTGCTGCCGGTGGCCGGGGACATCTGCGTGGAGGCCGACTCGGGCGGCCACACCGACGCGGGCAGCCCCTACGCGCTGATGCCGGCCATGCTCCGGCTGCGCGACGACGCCGCCGCCCGGCACCGCTACCCCCGGCGGATCCGGGTGGGCGCCGCCGGCGGGCTGGGCGCCCCGGAGTCGGTCGCCGCGGCCTTCGTGCTGGGCGCGGACTTCGTGCTGACCGGCTCGGTCAACCAGTGCTCGGTCGAGGCCGGCACCTCGGACGCGGTCAAGGACCTGCTGGCCACGGTCGACGTGCAGGACACCGCCTACGCGCCGGCCGGTGACATGTTCGAGTTCGGCGCCCGGGTCCAGGTGGTGCGCAAGGGCACCCTGTTCCCGGCCCGGGCCAACAAGCTGTTCCAGGTCTACCGCCGCTTCGACGGCCTCGACGACATCGACGCGCAGACCCGCCGGACGCTGGAGGAACGGTACTTCCGGCGCACCTTCGACGACATCTGGGCCGAGACCCGCGAGCACCTGGCCGGGACCCGGCCCGCGGAGCTGGCCCGGGCCGAGCAGCACCCCAAGGTCCGGATGGCCCGGGTCTTCCGCTGGTACTTCGCCCATTCCACCCGGATCGCCCTCGACGGCACCCCGGGCGAGCAGGTCAACTACCAGATCCACTGCGGACCGGCGCTGGGCGCGTTCAACCGCCTGGTGGCCGGCACCCCGCTGGAGGCGTGGCGTGCCCGGCACGTGGACGCCGTCGCCGAGCTGTTGATGACCGGTGCCGCCGAGCTGCTGGACGGCTCGCTGCGCACCTGGTCCGCTGCCACTCCAGGAGACGTGACGTGAGGCAAGACGAACGGGCCCGGACGCTGCTGCGGATCCTGGCGGAGGTGCTGCCCGGCCGGGAGGTCACCCTCGACCGCCCGCTGCGCGAACTCGGGCTGGAGTCGCTGGCCCTGACCCGGGTCTGGTTCCAGCTGCGGCGCGAGTTCGGGGTGGACGTCCCGGTGTCCGCGCTGGCCCGCTGCACGGACCCGGCCGAGGTGCTGGAGCGGGTCGAGGAGGCGGCGGCCGGGGCGGACGCCGCCGCGCCGCCCGCCGCCGGGCCGGCCGGGGCCGGCCCCGGAACGCCCGCACCCGCGGACACCGCCGCAGGCGGCCCGGCGGACCGGTACGAGCCGTTCCCGCTCACCGACCTCCAGCAGGCCTACCTGGTCGCCAAGGACCCGCGGCTCGGCGACGACCCGATCGGCTGCCACGTCTACCGCGAGTTCACCGTGCCGGGCCTGGACACCGCCGCCCTGGAGGACGCCTGGAACAGGGTCGTCCGCCACCACGACATGCTGCGGGCCGAGATCACCCCGGACGGCCGCCAGCGCGTCCGGGAACGCGTCGAGCCGGTGCGCCTCCCGGTCGGCCCGCTCGCCGGCGCCCCGGAGGTCCGCGCCCGGCTGTCCCACCGCCAGTACCGGCCGGGGGAGTGGCCGATGCACGCCGTCGAGGTCTCCCGGGACGACGACGGGCAGGCGGTCGTCCACCTGAGCATCGACGTGCTGTTCATCGACGGCCACGGACTCGGCGTCGTCCTCGACGACTGGTGGCACTGCTACCGGGACCCGCGGCACGCGCTCCCGGAGCCCCGCACGACCGTCCGGGAGTGCCTGGCGGACCTCGCCCGGCAGCGCCGCGCCCCCGGGTACCGGGCGGACGTCGAGTACTGGACCGAGCGGCTGGCCGGCCTGCCGGACGGCCCCCTGCCGGGCGGCCCCGCCACCGGCGGACCGGCCACCCGGACCGCGCTGACCGGGCGGATCGACCCGGACCAGTGGCAGGTGCTGCGCCGCCTCGCGACCGCCTGGGAGGTGTCGCCCACCGCCCTGGTGCTCACCGTCTTCGCCGAGACCTTCGGCCGGCAGCGGGAGCGCCGGCCGCGTTCGCTGGTGCTCACCACCAACGACCGCTCCCGGCTCCCCGCCGAGGCCGACGACCTGGTCGGCCCGTTCACCTCCAGCCTCGTCCTGCCGCTGCCCGACACCCTGGACCGCACGCTGCCCGAGGCCGCCCGGGAGGTCCACCGGCTGCTCCTGGACGGCCTCGACCACGCCTCCGTGTCCGGCGTCGCCGCCCTGCGCGCGCTGCGCGCCGCGGACCGTTCGGCCCCCGCCCCCGTCCTGCCGGTCGTCTTCACCAGCCTGCTCGGCAGCGGCCGGGCCGGCGCCGACGGCTTCGCGGGCGCCGTCGGACACGCCCTCAGCCAGACCACCGGCGTCGCCCTCGACCACCAGATGTGGGAGCAGGACGGCGCGCTGCGGCTGCGCTGGGACGTGTTCGCGGCGCGCTTCGCCACCGGCGAGGCCGAGGTGCTGTTCGCCGCCTTCGTCAACGCCCTGGCGGGCCTCGGCGACCGGCCGGCCGGTCGGCGCCCGATGAACGAGCTCCAGCAGGCGTACTTCGTGCCGCGCGCCGTCACCGGGCCCGGGGACTGGGACGGCTGCCAGGTCCACCACTCCTTCGAGGTCGACGGTCTCGACACCGGGCGGCTGGAGGCGGCC
Organism: Kitasatospora sp. NPDC056327; assembly: GCF_042261735.1. Lineage (NCBI taxonomy): Bacteria > Bacillati > Actinomycetota > Actinomycetes > Kitasatosporales > Streptomycetaceae > Kitasatospora > Kitasatospora sp. NPDC056327. Next base: position 14,770 of record NZ_JBHJRC010000013.1, read on the forward strand.
TGGCTCACGCTGGTCCGGACGTACGACGTGCTGCGCACCGTGGTCACCCGGGAGGGACGGCTGGAGGTCGACCCGCACGTCCCCTCGCAGTGGGCGATCCCGGTGATCGACCTGGCGGTCGCCGAGCGGCCCGCGGACGTCCTCGCGGACCTGGCCCGCCGGATGGCGGGGCGGGCGCTGCCGCTCGGCCGCGGCCCCCAGTCGGAGCTCTGCGTCACCCTGGCCGCCGACGGGGCCGCCACCGTCCACCTCACCACCGACCTCACCGTGCTGGACGGCCGGAGCATCCACTTCCTGGTGCGGGAGCTGTTCCGCCACTACGCCGACCCGGACGCGGAGCCGGTCGCCACCGACGGGTACGAGGCGTACGCCGCCGGGCGCGAGGCCCTGCGCGGCACCCCGGAGTGGACGGCCCGGACCGGTCACTGGCGCGCCCGGGTGGCCGCCCTGCACGCCGGGCCGGCCGTCGCACCGGCGGCCGGCCCGCGGACCCGCCGCCGGCTGGAGGGGCTGCTCACCGGCTGGCGGAGCGTCCGGGAACGGGCCGAGCGGGCCGGGCTCACCCCGGACGACCTGCTGGCCGCCGCCTGCACCGAGGCCCTGGCCCGGCACTACCCCGTGCCGTTCAGCCTCCCCGTGGTCCGCTGGACCGAGGGATCGCGGCCCTACCGGCCCGGCGAGTACACCGCGCTCAGCTGGGTCAGCCGCGAGGACGCCGGCCTCGGCCTCTGGGAGCAGGCGGCCGCGTTCCGCGAGGTCGTCGCCGCGGACGAGGAGGCCGACGGCGTCAGTGGCCTCGGCGAGCTGCGCCGCCGGGTGATGCGGGAGCGGCGGACCGGCGCGTTCGAGCTGCCGGTCGTCTACACCGGGCTGCTGGACCTCTCCGGCCAGCAGCTGCCCGAGGGCGTCCGGCTCGGCCCCTGGCTGACCTGCACGCCCGACGTGGCGCTGGACTGCATCGCCATCGACGAGGGGGACGAGCTGCGCTTCTACTGGGACGCGGACGCCGAGCGCTTCGCACCGGGCTGGCTGGACGGGATGTTCGCGCACTACCGCGAACTGCTCACCGGGTTGGCCGGCTCCGGGGCGGCGGCCGGTCCCGGCTCCGCGTCCGACGCCGCTTCCGGCTCCGCCCGCGTGTCCGGGGCCGGGGCCGTCGTGGGCGACGACCGGCAGGTCCAGCTGCTGTTCCAGGACCGCGCCGCGGAGACCCCCGACGCGGTCGCCGTCCGGTGGGCGGGCGGCACCCTCACCTACGGCGGGCTCAACCGCTGGGCCAACCGGATCGCCTGGGCGCTGCGCGAACAGGGCGTCGGCCCCGGCACACCGGTCGGCATCAGCGTGCGCCGGGGGCCCGCGATGGCCGCCGCCGTCCACGGCGTGCTGAAGGCCGGCGGCTTCTACGTCCCGGTGGAGCCCTCGCTGCCCGGGGCCAGGGCCGCCGCGATCCTGCGGGACGCCCGGGTCGGCCTGCTGCTCACCGACGAGGACCCGACCGGCCCGCCGCCGCCCGGGGACGTCCGGACGCTCGCCGTCACGGCCGCGGGCCGGCCCGAGCACGACCCGGAACCGGTCGGCACGGTCGACGACCTCGCCTACGTGATCTTCACCTCCGGCAGCACCGGCGCCCCCAAGGGCGTCGAGGTCAGCCACCGCCCCCTGCTCAACCTGCTGCGCTGGTGCGCGAGGACCCACGGCTTCGGGCCGCAGGACGTCGGGCTCTGCGTCACCTCACTGGGCTTCGACCTGTCGGTGTTCGACCTCCTCGGCCTGCTCGGCTACGGCGCCTCGCTGTACATCGCGGACGAGGCCGAACAACGTGACCCGCAACTCCTGCTGGACGTGCTGCTCCGCGAGCCGGTCACCTTCTGGAACTCGGCCCCGACCACCCTCGCCCAGCTGGCCCCGCTGTTCCCGACCCGGGCCGGCCGGCCGGGCACCGACACCCTGCGGCTGGTCTACCTCAGCGGCGACTTCACCCCGCTGCCCCTGCCCGACCAGGTCCGCGCCCTGTTCCCGCGGGCCCGGATCGTCAGCCTGGGCGGCGCGACCGAGGCGACCGTCTGGTCGAACTGGTTCGAGGTCGGCACCGTCGACCCGTCCTGGCGGAGCATCCCGTACGGGCGCCCGATCGACAACGCCGTCTACCACATCCTCGACGAGCGGCTGCGCCCCTGTCCGCCCGGCGTCGAGGGCGACCTCTTCATCGGCGGCGACTGCCTGAGCCTCGGCTACCACCGGCGGCCGGAACTGACCGCCGAGCGGTTCGTCGAGGACCCGTTCGCGGACCGGGACGGTGCCCTGATGTACCGCACCGGAGACCGCGCGAGCTTCTTCGAGGACGGCGTGATCTCCTTCCACGGCCGGGCCGACGGCCAGGTCAAGGTCCGCGGCTTCCGGGTCGAGCTCCCCGAGATCGAGCACCGGCTGCGCAGCCACCCGGACGTCCGGGACGTCGTGGTGCTGGCCCGGCCGGACCGGACGGGCGACCGGAAGCTGGTCGCCTACGTCGTGCCGTCCGGGGGCGGCGGGCCGGCCGTGTCCGAGCTGCGCCGGTACGCCGCGCAGACCCTGCCCGACTACATGGTCCCCAACGTGGTGGCCTTCGTGGACGCCTTCCCGGCCACCTCGAACGGCAAGCTGGACCGCGAGGCGCTGCCGTGGCCGGTCGAGCCCGGAAGCCGGCACGAGCTGACGGCAGGCCGGCTCCGGCCGGCGCCGGAGCCGACCGGCGGAGCGGCGGACGACGGGGCCGGGGACGGCGGGGGACCGGGCGGGACGGTGCCCGGGGTGCCGTCGGCCGAGGCGCTGGCGACGGAGATCGCCGAGGTCTTCGCCGAGCTGCTGGACGTGTCCGCGGTGGACGCCGGGGCCGACATCTGGGACCAGGGCGCCACCTCCTTCACCATGGTGCAGGTCTCCGGAGCGCTCCAGCAGCGGTACGGCTGGCAGGTGCCGGTGTCGGCGCTGCTGCTCGACCCGACCGTGGCCGGGATCGCCAGGGCGGTCCTGGCCCAGGCGGCCCCGGCCGGGGCGGGGCCGGAGGCCGCCGTGGCGGAGCGGGCGCCGGAGCCGGTGACGCCCGCGACCGTGCCCGCTGCCGCTGCCGCGACCGCGACCGCGGCTGTGCCCGCTTCCGTGCCCGTGCCCGCGCCGCTGCCGTGCGCCGTCGAGCCGCCCGCCGCCGAACCCCCGGCCGGCGAGGCGCCCGCGCCCGGTGAGGTCGACTTCTTCGATGCCGGCGAGCGGGAGGCCTTCAAGCGCGCCCGCTGGGACCTGCGCCGTCCCGTCCCCGGGGAGCGGGTGCTCCCCCTCGACGACGAGCCGGTGGCCGAGGAGCACTTCGCCTGGCGGGAGAGCCGGCGCGAGTTCGGCACCGGCCCCGTCTCCCGGCAGGCGTTCGGACGGCTGCTCGGCCTGCTCCGGGAGACGGTGACGGGCGGCCGCCGGCGACGGCTCTACCCCTCCGCCGGGGACACCTACGCCGTTCAGGTCTACGTCCACGTCCGCCCGGGCGGGGTCGAGGGCGTGCCCGAGGGCCTGTACTACCACCACCCGGTGGACCACGTGCTGCGGGTGGTCGACCCGGAGCCGCGGCTCGACCGGTCCCGGCACTTCGTCTACAACCGCCCGGTGCACGACCGGGCCGCGTTCGAGCTGTACCTGTTCGGCGCGGACGACGCGATCGCGCCGCTGTACGGCGCCGACAGCGAGCGCTTCCAGTTGCTGGAGGCCGGCTACCTCGGCCAACTGCTGCTGCTGGCGCAGCCGTTCACGGGGATCGGGCTCTGCCCGGTCGGTACCGTGACGCTGGACCCGCTGCGCGAACGGCTCGGGCTCGGCCCGCGCCACCGCTATCTGCACGCGTTCTTCGGCGGCCCGCTCGCCGCTCCGCCGGCGGCCGCGGGCACCGACGGCCCGCGGCCGCTGTTCGTCCCGTCCGTCCCGACCGTCCTGCCCGTCCCGGCCGTTCCGGGGGCTCCGGCAGCGGCCGCCCCGGCCGCCGCCACCGTCCCGGTCGACGCCGCCGGTCCCGGCGGGCCGGCGCCGGAGGTCGTGGTCGTCGGCGCGGCGGGCCGGTTCCCCGGTGCCGACGACCTGGACGCCTACTGGCGCAACCTCAGCGAGGGCCGGCGGTCACTGACCGGGGTGCCGGACGGGCGGGCGGGCCAGTTCCCCGCGGCCGCGCCGCCCGGCGGCTACCTCGCCGACGTCGACGGCTTCGACAGCCTGCTGTTCCGCGTCGCACCGGTCGAGGCGCCCGCCATGGACCCGCAGCTGCGGCTGCTGCTGCACACCGTGCAGGAGTGCCTGGACGACGCGGGGCACACCGCCCGCTCGCTCGCCGGGGCCGGCCGGGTGGGGGTCTTCCTCGGGGCGATGTGGCAGGACTACCAGCACGTCGGTGCCGACCGGGCCCGCGCGGGCGAGCCGGCGGTGATCTCCGCCACCGCCTCCGAGGCCGCCAACCGGATCTCGCACGCCTTCGGCTGGGACGGCCCCAGCCTGGCCGTGGACACCTCCTGCTCGTCCTCGCTGACCGCGCTCCACCTCGCGGCCGAGAGCCTGCGCCGGGGCGAGTGCGCCACCGCGGTGGTCGCCGCCGCCAACCTGCTCACCCACCCGTACCACCTGGAACTGCTCACCGGCCTGGGCCTGCTCGCCGAACGGCTCCCGGCGGGCGCCTTCGACACCGCGGCGGCCGGCTGGTCCCCGGGGGAGGGCGTGGCGGCCGTGCTGCTGCGCACCGCCGCGGCGGCCGAGCGGGACGGCGACACCGCCGTGGCGGTGGTCGAGGCCACCGGCGTCGGGCACAGCGGCGGGGACGGCCGCTTCGCCAGCCCGCAGGCGGGCCGGCTCGCCCGGTCCCTCGCCGCGACCCTGGCCCGGGCCGGGGTGGCACCCGGTGAGGTGGACTACGTCGAGTGCGCGGCGGCGGGCGCCCTGCTGGCGGACGCGGCCGAGATCGAGGCGCTGGGCACCGTGTTCGCGGGCGGATCGGTGACGGTGGGGACGGTCAAGCCGAACGTCGGCCACCTGGAGGCCGCCGCCGGGATGTCCCAGCTGATCAAGGTCCTGCTGCAGTTCCGCCACGGCCAGATCGCGCCGACCGTCCTCACCGACGGGGCCGGGGACTCCTGGCCCGCCGCCCTCCGCCCGGCGGACCGCCTGGCGTTCTGGCCGGCGGCCGGGCCGGGCCGGGTCCTGGTCAACGCCGTGGGCGCCACCGGCTCACTGGCGCACGCCGTGCTGCGGGCCGTTCCGGCCGCGCCGCCGCCCGCTGCCGCCGGAACGTCCGTCCGGCTGGTGCTGCCGCTGTCCGCGCCGACCGGGGAGCAGCTCGCCGAGCTGGCGGGGCGGCTGAACCGGGCGCTGGTGCCCGGCCGGGCGCCGGAGCCGGCGGACGTCGCCTTCACCCTGCAGTCCGGCCGGCCCGCCCTCGCCCGCCGTGCGGTGGTCGAGGCCGTGACCCCGGCGGAGCTCCGCGCCGCCCTGGAGGCGCTGCACCGGGGCGCCGCGCCGGACGTCCCGGCGGACCCGGCCCTGGCGGCCTGGGTGTCCGGCGGGGACCTCGACTGGACGCCCTACCGGCCCGCCGGGGCCCGGCGGGTGCCGCTGCCCGGCCTGCCGTCGCGGCCGGTCCGCCACGTGCTGGAGGCGTTGCCAAAGGACCGGGCCGCCGCCGCCGCGGCGGGCGAGCCGACCGACGAGGACGGGACGACGGAGTACCTGACGGCGGTCTACGCCGAGATCTCCGGCGTCCCCCTGGACCGGCTCGACCCGCACACCCCGCTGGACCACTACGGCATCTCCTCGGCCCAGATCGTGCGGCTGAGCGCGCGGTTGAGCGCGGACCTGGGCGCGGAGGTGCCCAGCACGCTGTTCTTCGCCCACCGCGACCTCGCCGGTGCGGCGGGGGCCCTCGCCGCGCTCCGCCGTGCGTCCGGCGCGGAACGCCGCGCGCCAGACCTGCCCGCGCCAGACCTGCCCGCGCCCGGCCTGCCCGCGGCCGGTCGGCCGGACGTCGACGGTCCCCGGCCCGTCCCGGGTACGGCCACGGATGCCCCGGGGGACGGCCGGATCGCGGTGGTCGGCATCGCCGGCCGCTACCCGCAGGCGCAGGACCTGGACGAGTTCTGGGAGCACCTGCTGGCGGGCCGGGACCTCGTCACCGAGCTCCCGCCGGGCCGCCGGGGCGCCCGGGGCCCGGAGCGGGCCACCGGCGGCTTCCTCGACGACGTCGCCGGTTTCGACCCGCTGTTCTTCGGCATCACCCCGCGCGACGCCGCCGCGATGGACCCCCAGGAACGCCTGTTCCTGCAGACGGTCTGGCACACCCTGGAGGACGCCGGCTGCACCCGGGAACGGCTGCGAGAGCGGCACGGCGGCCGGGTCGGGGTCTTCGTCGGCTCGATGTACAACGAGTACCCGTTCTTCGGGCTGGGCGGTCCGCGGCCGGTCGGCTCGGCCGTCGCGGGGATCGCCAACCGGGTCTCCTACTTCCTGGACCTCAACGGGCCCAGCCTGACCGTGGACACCATGTGCTCCGCCTCGCTGAGCGCCCTCCACCTCGCGGTCGGCGCGCTGCGGCGCGGCGAGTGCGAGGCGGCGCTGGCCGGCGGCGTCAACCTCTCGCTGCACCCGAACAAGTTCGCCACCCTGCGCACGCTCGGCATGGCGTCGTCGGACCACCGCTGCCGCAGCTTCGGCGCGGGCGGCGACGGCTTCGTCCCGGGCGAGGGCGTCGGCGCCGTGCTCCTCAAGCCGCTGGCCCGGGCGCTCGCGGACGGCGACCGGATCCACGCCGTGCTGCTCGGCACCGCCGTCAACCACGACGGGCGGACCAACGGCTACACCGTGCCCAACCCGGTGGCCCAGGGCGAGCTGGTCGGCCGGGCCCTGCGGGACGCCGGCCTGCGGCCGGAGGACATCGGCTACCTGGAGGCGCACGGCACCGGCACCCCGCTCGGCGACCCGATCGAACTCGACGGCCTGGCCAGGGTGTTCACCACCGGAGACCGGCCGCCCGGCCACTGGCCGATCGGCTCGCTGAAGTCCAACACCGGGCACCTGGAGGCGGCGGCCGGCATCGCCGGACTGACCAAGGCGGTGCTCCAGTTCCGCCACGGCACCCTGGTGCCGTCGCTGCACGCGGAGCGGCTCAACCCCAACGTCGACTGGCCGCGGAGCCCCTTCCGGGTCCAGCGCGAGGCCGAGCCGTGGCCGGCGGACCTGCCGCGGCGGGCCGGCGTCAGCGCCTTCGGCGCGGGCGGCAGCAACGCGCACGTGGTGCTGGAGGCCTACCCGAGGGAGGTCCCGCCGCCGGCCGCCGGGGCACCGGCCGACGGGCCGCAGCTGATCGTGCTCTCCGCCCGCACGGAGGAGCGGCTGAGGCTGCTGGCCGGGCGCTGGCGGCGGATCCTGGCCGTCCGCCCCGCGCCGCTGGCCGACCTCGCGTACACCGCGCAGCTCGGCCGGGAGGCGATGCGTGAGCGGCTGGCGGTGGTGGCGGACGATCCGGCCCACCTCGCCGAACTGCTGGACCGCTACCTGGCCGGGGACACCGGCGCGGTGGTCCGCGGCCGGGCCGGTACGACGGCCGGCCCGCTCGCGGCGCCCGGCACCCCGCCGGCCGCCCTCGCCCGGCACTGGGCGGACGGCGGCGCGGTGGACTGGGCGGCGCTGCACCCGGCGCCGCGCCGGATCGCCGACCTGCCGGGCTACCCGTTCGAGGCGGTGCGCTGCTGGGCGGACGACCCCGCCGACGACCCTGCCGACAGTCCCGCGGGCGGCCCCGGGAGCGGGGATCCCGGGGCCGGTGAGCCGGTGCGGCCGCCCCTGCCGTCGCCCGGGCCCCTGCCGGTGGTCCCGGCCGGGGCCGACACGGAGGTGCCGCTGCTCGCCCGCGACTGGTGCGAGGAGCCGTTCCCCGCGCCCGGACCCGCACCCGCCGGCACCGTGCTCTGTCTGCTGGCCGACGACCGGCCCGTCCCGGCCGACGGGTTCGCCCCGGCCGAGCTGGTGACGCTCCGCCAGGGAACCGACTTCCGGGACGCATCCGGCGCCGTCGCGGCCGTCCGCGGCCTGCTCGCCCGGGGACCGGTCGACGGCGTCCTGGACCTGTGCGCGCTCGGCGAGGGCCCGGAGCAGGAGCACGACGCCGGGCCCTGGACGGCCCGGCTGGCGATCCTCCAGGAGGTCCTGGCCGCCCGGCCCGCCGGAGGGGTCCGGATCCTCCAGGTCACCAGCGGCCTGTCCGCCCTGCCCGGGGTCCGGCCGAACCCGGCCGGGTCCCGGCTCGCCGGATTCGTCCGCCCGCTCGGCGCCGAGTACCCGACGGCCCGGGCCACCGTCCTGGACACCGACCGGCCCGACCTGCTGCCCGAACTCCTCGACGTCTGGCGGGACTCCGGGCCGTACGGGGAACTGTGCCTGCGGGCGGGCCGGCGGCACCGGCCGGTGCTGGTCCCGGTCGGAGCCGACCCGGCGCCCTGGCGGCCGGACCCGGACCGGGTGTACCTGGTCACCGGCGGCACCCGGGGGCTCGGCGCGCTGACCGCCCGGCACCTGGTCGGACGGGGCGCCCGCCGGCTGGCCGTGCTCGGGCTGCGGCCGCTGCCGCCCCGGCACTCCTGGGGCGGCGGACTGACCGGCCCCGACGCCGAGGCGGTCGCCAACATCCGCGAGCTGGAACGGCTCGGCGCCCGGGTGATGACCCACACCGGGCCGCTGACCGGCCGCGACGGGCTGGCGGGGTTCCTGGACGCGGTCCGCACCGCGCTCGGCCCGCTCGGCGGCGTGGTGCACTGCGCCGGACGTTCGAGCACCGGCCCCGCACCCCTGATCCGCAAGGACCTCGCGGACGTCCGGGCCGTCCTGGAGCCGAAGGGCGACGGGCTGGACACCCTGCTGGAGCTGACCGCGGCGGACCCGCTGGACTTCGTCCTGCTCTTCTCCTCCGTCAGCGCCGCGCTACCCGCCCTGGCGGCCGGGGTGGCGGACTACGCGGCGGCCAACGCCCGGCTGGACGCCGTCGCCCGCCACCGGCCCGGTACCCGGGCCGTGAACTGGCCGGTCTGGCGCGACACCGGGGGCGGCACCGGCCACCCCGGCGCGGCGGCCCGGGCCGGTCTCGAAGCGCTCCCGGACGCGGCCGGGCTGGCCGTCCTGGACCGGGTGCTCGGCCTGCCGGCCGGGGTGTACCTGCCCTGTCCGGCCGGCGCCGGCGGCTTCGACGCCGCGACCGCGCTGCACGTCGACCGGCCGGGCCCCGCGCCCACCGGGACGGCGAACGGGACCACGGCCGCGGCTCCCGTCGGCACGGTCACCGCGGTCGCCACGGCCGGAGCCGGCGCGCCACCGAGCGCGGAGCCCTGGCTGGTCGGCCTGTTCGCCTCGGCGCTGCGCATCCCCGAGGCGGACCTCGATGTCGAGGCCACCTTCGGGGACCTCGGGGTGGAGTCCGTACTGCTCGCCGAGCTGGTCACCGCGATCGAGACCGCCACCGGGCGGCCGCTCTCCCCGACCGCCCTGTTCGACCACCCGACGATCGGCCGGCTCGACGCCCACCTCAGGGCCGCGGGCGCCACCGGGCGGTCGCCGCTTCCGCTTCCGCTTCCGCTGCCGTCGCCGTCGCCGTCGCCGTCGGCGGAGCCCGCGGCGCCGCAGTCCGCCTCGGCGCCGCAGCCCGCCGTGCCGGCGGAGCACCCCGGTACGCCCGACGGGCGGATCGCGGTGATCGGCCTGGCCTGCCGCTTCCCCGGCGCGCCCGACCAGGACGCCTTCTGGCGCCTGCTGCGCGCCGGCGACTGCGCGGTCACCGAGGTCCCGGCCGGCCGCTGGGACGTCGAACGGCTCTACCGGCCGGAGCGCCTGGCCGGACACAGCATCAGCAAGTGGGGCGGATTCCTCGACGGACTGGAGGACTTCGACCCGGACTTCTTCGGCCTCACCGACGCCGGGGCCCGCGACCTCGACCCCGCGATCCGGCTCGCCCTGGAGGGCGCGGCCGCCTGCCTGCGGGACGCCGGCTACCAGGAGGAGGAGGTGCGCGGCACCGACACAGGCGTCTTCATGGGCGCCCGGATGTCGGGCTACCGCCACCGGATCGGCCTGGACGGAGCCGCCACCGGCCTCGGCGGCGACCAGAACTTCATCGCCGCCCGCCTCAGCCACCAGTACGACCTGCGCGGCCCGGCCCTGGTCGTCGACAGCGCCTGCTCCTCGGCCCTGGTCGCCGTCCAGACCGCGATCCGCAGCCTGCTGGCGGGAGAGTCGGAGCTGGCGCTGGCCGGCGGGGTCGAGGTGCTGCTCGACGAGGAGCCGTACCTGGAGTTCAGCCACGCCCGGGCGCTGTCCCCGCGCGGGCGCTGCGCCGCCTTCGACCGGGACGCCGACGGCTTCGTGCCCGGAGAGGGCTGCGGGATGCTGCTGCTCAAGCCGCTGGCCGCGGCCCTGCGCGACGGCGACCGGGTGCACGCGGTGATCGACGCGGTCGCGGTCGGCAACGACGGCCGCACCATGGGACTGACCACGCCGAACCCGGCCGCCCAGGGGCAGGTGGTCCGCCGGGCCCTGGCCGTGGCCGGGGTGCGGGCCGACCAGGTCGGGCTGCTGGAGGCGCACGGCACCGGCACGCTGATCGGCGACCCGATCGAACTGCGGGCCCTGACCGACGTGTTCCGCGAGCAGACCGACCGCAGCGGCTACTGCGCGATCGGCAGCGTGAAGTCGAACCTCGGTCACCTGCTCAGTGCCGCCGGCATCGCCGGTCTGCTCAAGGCGCTGCTGGCGGTCGAGCACGGGGAGATCCCGCCGACCCTGTTCTGCGACACCCCCAACCCCCGGTTCGACTTCGCGGCCTCCCCGTTCACGCCCGCCACCCGGCGGGAGTGGACCGGCCCGCGGATCGCCGGCGTCAGCGCCTTCGGGCTCGGCGGCACCAACGCGCACGCCGTCGTGTCCGGCGCCCCGGCGTCCCTGCCGCGGCGGTCGCCGCTGCCGCCGCCGGTGTTCCGCCGCCGCCGGCTCTGGCGCGAGCGCGCCGCTGTCCCCGCCCCCGTCCCCGCCCCGGCGACCGGGAACACCGGGATCGCCGCGGCCCCGGAAGCCGTCCCGGCCGCGCCGGCGGCCGTGCCACTGGTCGCCTCCCTGCTCGACCTGGACTTCCACGCGAACGGAAAGGCCCGCGCATGACCTCCCTGGACCTCACGACCGCGCCCGGCCGCCCGCCGGTCGCCCGGCTGACCTGCTCCGTCGAGGAGTTGGCGGAGCACCGGCCGGCCGTCGACCGGGCGGTCGCCGAGCACGGCGCGGTCCTGCTCCGCGGACTCGCGCTCCCGGACGAGGCGGCGGCCGCGGCCGCCGCCTCGGCGGTCACCTCGCGCCTCATGGCGGAGTACGAGCCGTTCGCCCCCAGGACGGAGCTCCGGCCGGGCCTCTACTCGTCCACCGAGTGGCCGCCGGACCAGCCGATGTGCATGCACCACGAACTCAGCTACGCCCGCACGGTGCCCTCCCGGATGGTCTTCGCCTGCCTCACCGCCCCGGCGGAGGGCGGCGCGGTCGCGCTCGCCGACGGCGCGGCGGTCCTGCGCGACCTGCCGGCCGCGCTGGTCGCCCGGTTCGAACGGCACGGCTGGGAGCTGCGGCGCAGCCACAACGGCCCGGTCGGCGTCGACTGGCAGACCGCCTTCGGTACCACCTCCCGGGCGGAGCTGGAGCGTTACTGCGCCGCGAACGGCATCGGTCTGCGCTGGGGGGCGAACGGCGTGCTGCGCACCAGCCGGGTCCGGCCGGCCGTGCTCCGGCACCCGGGGACGGGGGAGCGCGTCTGGTTCAACCAGATCGCCTTCCTCAACGAGTGGACCACGGACCCGGCGGTCCGCGACTACCTGGAGTTCGAGTTCGGGCCGGACGGGCTGCCGTTCAACACCCTGTGCGGGGACGGCGGTTCGCTGGGCCGCGCCGAGGTCGACCTGATCAACGAGGTCTACGAGGCCCACACGGTCCGCGAGCCCTGGTGCTCCGGGGACGTCCTGGTGGTGGACAATCTGCGGACGGCGCACAGCAGGGATCCGTACCAGGGCGAGCGGCGGATCGCCGTCGCCCTGGCGGATCCCTGGACGGTAGGGGCGGACGCGGACGCGGACGCGGGCCCGGGAGCGGACGCGGGCCCGGGCCCGGCGACCGGAGTCAGTCGAAGCTGAGCGAACGGAACAGCGACACCCGCGGGGTGATCCGCGAGCAGGCCCGGACCGTCGCGGCGATCCGCTCGACGTAGTCCGGGTCCGCGGTGTCCAGCAGGACCCCGAGCATGGTGCCGCTGTGCGCCGCCACCACGCCGAGCGCCCCGGTCTCCTCGCACACCCGCAGGACCTCCGGCAGGGTGCGCTTCGGCCAGAGCGCCTGGTTCATCTCGGCGCTGCGGGTGGCGATCGCGCCCACCGCGGCCAGGTCGCGCCGGTCCACCGCGGTGGACAGCCGCGCCAGCAGCCGCGCGTACTCGCGCCGGTCGCCGGCCGTGAACGGCTTGTCCAGACGGTTGAACGCCACGGTGTCCACCGTGCCGCCCTCGTCCAGGCCGACGATCGTCATGGTGGGCAGCGAGCCGAGGACCGCGCGCAGCCGCACCCGGCGGTGGTCGAAGGCGACCACCCCCGGGTAGAGCACGCCGTCGGTCGGTTCGATCCGGCGCAGCAGCTCCTCCAGCCGGGCCGGCGGCAGTTCCAGGCCGACCGCGTTGGCCACCGCGCGGGCGGTGGCCACCAGGTCCGCCGAGGAGCTCGCCATGCCCTTGCCCTCGGGCAGGTTGCTCTCGACGGTGAGCACGCCGGAGGCCGGGGCGCCGGCGGCGGCGAGCACCATCGCGGCCATCCGCCGGGCCTTCCCCTTGTGCCCGGGCCGGACCTCCAGGCCGGGCAGGGCGGTGTCGACCCGGTAGGAGGCCATCGTCCACCGGGCCACCGGCAGGGTGACCAGGAAGTCCTCGTCGGGGGCGGGGAGCCGGCCCTGGAGCAGTTCGCCGAAGGTGCCGAAACAGGTGCTGACGCCGGTGGCGCCCCGGGAGAGGACCGGGGCGCCACCGGGAGTGGGGTACGTGCTCACCGCTGCCGGGCCTCCGGGAGGCGGCCGGCCACCAGGGCGGCGACCTCGGCCGGAAGGGTCCGGGCGAGGTAGTGGCCGCCGTCGGTGAAGGCGTGCAGGCCCACCGAGTCGAAGACGCGCTCCCAGAGCTTGTAGCGCTCCCGCGGCTCCCGGGTGGTCGGGTCGTCGTCCGCCAGCACCACGTCCAGCGGGGTGGTGAGGCGGGGCGCGGCGGACTCCTCCTGGAGCGCCAGCAGGTAGTCGTTGGTGGAGCGGACGTCGTGCCGGTAGGCCCGGCCCACCAGATCGGCCCGCTCGGCCTTGAGCAGGTCGAGTTCGACGTACGCGGCGTCGCCCTGCATCCGGGCGGTGATCTCCCGACCGGACAGCGCCGTCACCTCGGCGGTCTCCCGGCGCAGTTCGGCCGGTTCCTCCAGCAGCAGCGCGCCGATGAACACCCGCTCGGCGGGGCGGCCGGCGGCCTCCAGGAGCCTGGCCAGCTCCACCGCGTGGGCGCCGCCGGCGCAGTGGCCCCACAGCATCAGGGGGCCGTCGGGCAGTTCCGCGAGGACCCGGCGGGCCAGCTCGGGGACGTCGGCGAGGGGTTCGTCGGGGCTGCTGATGTCGTGGCCGGGCAGTTCGACCGCGGCGACCGCGATCCCGGCCGGGGCCAGGGCCCGGGCGAGCAGCTGGAAGTTGACGGCGTTGCCGCCCGCGTAGGGGAAGCAGACCAGGGTGGCCCGCGGCCCGTTCTCCGGGGTGTTGAGCCGCTGCAGCAGCCGCTCGCCGCCGGCCGGCGTCCCGGCACCGGCACCCGCGCCGGCGGCGGAGGCGTCGAGCACGGCCGCGAGGTCGCGCAGGACCGGTCGGGCGACCAGGTCCCGCAGCGAGACCTGCCGTTCGAGCCGGACCATGAGCCGGACGGCGGCGAGCGAGGTGCCGCCGAGCTTGAAGAAGTCGTCGTCGCGGCCGATCCGGCCGACCAGCACGCCCAGCACCTCGGCCCAGGCGGTGGCCAGCCGCCGCTCGGTGCCGGTGGCCGGCGGCAGGTAGGCGGCGGCCTCCTGGCCGAGCTCCTCGGCCCGCGCGGTCAGCAGCTTCTTGTCGGTCTTGCCGTTCTCGGTCAGCGGCAGGGCGTCGAGCCGGTGGAAGTACGAGGGCACCATGTACGGGGGCAGCGTCGCGGCGAGGAAGTCGCGCAGGTCGGCGGGCTGGACGTCGGCCGGGCCGGTGTGGAAGGCGACCAGGTTCTTGGTCGCGTCCTGACTGCCGGCGATGACCACGGCCGCCTCGGCGACCCCGGGCATCTGGAGCAGCCGGTTCTCGATCTCGCCGATCTCGATCCGGAAGCCGCGCACCTTGACCTGCTCGTCGCGGCGCCCGAGGAACTCGATGGTGCCCTCGGGCAGCCAGCGGCCGTAGTCTCCGGTGCGGTAGAGCCGGGTGTCCGGCAGGTACGGGTCGGTGGTGAAGGCCAGCGCGGTGCGCTCGGGGTCGTTGATGTAGCCGCGGCCGACGCACACACCGGAGAAGGCGATCTCGCCGGGGGCGCCGAGCGGGACCACCCGCTGCCGCTCGTTGAGGACGTAGGTGTTGACGTTGCGCAGTGAGCGGCCGACGTTGACGACGGCGAGGTCCCGCTCGGGAACCCGGTCGAGCACCGCGTGCATGGTGTCGTCGGAGACCTCGGTCGCGCCGTACGCGTTGACCAGCCGGATCCCCGGCTGCACCGCGAACCACCGCTTGACCAGGCTGACCTTCAGCGCCTCGCCGGTCACCGAGACCGACCGCAGGTCGCCGAGCGGCCGCGGGTGCTGCTCCAGGCGGGAGAGCATGACGTCGAGGTAGGCCGGCACGATCTGGACGACCTGGACGCCGCCGCCGGCCAGCAGTTCGAGGAAGCGGTCGACGTCGAGCTGGTCGGCGGTGTCGACGATCAGGGTGGAGCCGCCGGCCAGCAGCGGGGCCAGGACCTGCCAGAGCGAGATGTCGAAGCACTGCGAGGCGATCTGGGTGACCACCTCGCCGGCCCGCAGCTCCATGTCGTCGATCTTCGCGTACAGGTGGTTGAGCATGCCCTCGTGCTCGCACATGGCGCCCTTGGGGGCGCCGGTGGAGCCGGAGGTGAAGTAGATGTAGGCGAGCCGGTCGGGGCCGATGCCCAGGCCGGGTGCTCCGGCGGATCCGGTGCGGTAGGCGTCGGCGGCGAGCAGGATCCGGCAGTCGCGCCCGGCGGCCGCCAGCGCGGCGTGCAGCACGGCTTCGCTGCCGGGCTCCGTGACGGCGTGCCGGCAGTCGCTGCGGGTCAGCTGGTCGGCGACCCGGCCGGCCGGGAAGTCGGGGCGGACCGGCAGGTAGACGCCGCCCGCCTTGAGCACGCCCAGGGTGGCGGCGACCCAGTCGAGGTTGCGGTCCATCACGACCGCCACCACGTCCTCGTCGGCGAGGCCCTGGCCGAGCAGCGCGTTCGCGATCCGGTTGGCGCGCTCGTCGAGCTCCCGGTAGGTCCAGACCCGCTCGCCGTGGGTGGCGGCGGTGGCGTCCGGGTGCTCGCGGACCCGCTGTTCGAAGAGCTCGACGAAGGTGCCCTCGGGCAACGGGCGTCTCGGGCCGCAGAGCTCGGTGAACTGCCGGGCCAGCTCCTCCGCGCCGAGCAGGCTCTGTTCGTGGTGGGCGGCGTCGGGGTCGTCCGCCAGCAGCGCGAGCGCGGTCACGTGGTAGCCGGCGACCCGTTCGGCGTGGTCGGCGGTCATCACGTCCCGGCGGTAGGTCAGGGTCGCGGTCAGGTCGGCGTCGTAGTGGATCGCCAGGGCCGCGTCCGGATCGGGCGAGGCGCCGGTCCGCAGGTCGAGCCGGGTCTCCGGGTCGGCCGCCACCGGGTCGGCCAGGGCACGGGCGGCCTCGCCGACCAGCTCGCGCCAGGTGCCGTCGGTGACGGTGGCGGCGTGGGCGCCCGGGCCGTCGTTGGTGAGACGGCCGGCGACGAGGCCGCGCTCACCGGTGAGGGCGGCGAGCACCTTGAGGTGGGCGGCGAAGAGCACCACCCCGAGGTCGACGCCCAGTTCGTCGGCCCGGCGGCCCAGCACGGCGGCCAGCCCGGGGTCGACGGCGGTGCGGTGCCGGCCGGTGCCGGGCTCGGGGGCGGCCCCGGCCGGTGTCCAGCGGGGGAGCGCGGTCGTGGTGGGCTGCTGCGCGTCGGTCATCTGGTCTCCTGATGGTCAGCTGATCGCCAGCAGCAGGTGGGCGGCGGCCCGTGCGGCGCGATCGGCGGCGGTGGCGCTGTCCGGACCGGTCGCCACGGCGTAGCCGTACCGGTCCCGGAACGAGTGGGTGAGCCGCAGCTCCGTCCCCGGCGCCACGGTGAGTTCGGCGAGTTCGACCCCGGGCAGGATCAGTGCGCCCGCCCGGCCGTCGGCCCGGGTGACGGTGCCGGAGCGGTCGGCGAGCGCGAAGCGGATCGAGGCGTACGACCGGTGCCGCGGCTCCACGGCGGCGGGGCGGCCGACCGCCCGGGCCACGGTGGCGGCCACCAGGTCCACCCCGGCGGCGTGCCGCACCAGCGTGGGGATCATGCCGCCGGCCAGCCGGGGGTTCACCTCGATGACCACCGGGCCGCGCGGCCCGTGGCGCAGTTCGGTGTGGGCGGGCCCCCAGCCGAGTCCCAGCGCGGCCAGCGCGGCGAGGGCGGTCGCGCCGAGCCCGTCGGGCGCCGCCGGGGCGGGGAAGTCGTGCCCGGTCTCCACGAAGTGCGGTGCCGGGCCCAGGTGCTTGGCGACGATGCCGACCACCGCGCCGTCGAAGGTCTCCACCGAGAACTCCGGGCCGTCGACGTACTCCTCGACCAGTATCGTGGCGGGGACCGTCCGGCCGCGCTCGTCGACGGGGCTGCCGAGCAGGGCGGCGGCGGCCTCGCGGACCTCGGCCGGGCCGGCGCACAGCCGGACGCCGACCGAGCCGGAGCCGGTGGTCGGCTTGACCACCACCGGGTAGCCGGTCCGGCCGGCCGCCGTGAGCGCGGCCTCGACGTCCGTGACGGCGGTGTACCCGGGCACGGGCACCCCGGCCGCCTCCAGGGCGGCGCGCTGGCGGTCCTTGTGCCGGCACTCGGTCAGCGCCCCGGCGTCGGGCGCGGGCAGGGCGAGCCGCTCGGCGGTGGCGGCGGCGGTGGCGATGAAGTACTCCGAGCTCGACGTCACCCCGGCCAGCCCGCCCTCCCCGGCCAGGCGCCGGCACGCCGCGAGCACGGCCTCCCGGTCGGCGGTGTCCAGCACCAGGTGGTCCACCGCGTCCTCGGCCAGGTACGGGTAGCGTCCGGGCTGCGCGGCCAGCACGACGGGCCGCAGCCCGAGGCCGCGGGCGGCGGCGCAGAACTGTCGTCCCGAACCGGTGGTGTTGCTCTCGATCAGTGCCAGCCAGGTCAACTCCCGGCTCCTTCCGTGACGTTCCGGCCGTCGGTACCGGCCGGGTCCGCCACCATGATGCGGGAGACGGCGTCCGCCAGTTCCCGGGCGGCGTCGTCCCACCGCCGGTGGACGGCGCCCAGCCAGTCCGCGTGCTCCGTGAGCGCCTCGTACCCGGCGGCGAAGACCGCGTCGAACTCGCCGGGGCCGCCGCCGAACCGCTGCTCGGCGACCAGCGCGGCCAACGAGACGTCGGTGTCCTTCAGTTCGGCGGGCATGTCCTCGGCGGCCAGCCGGTCCGACCCGCGCCCGACGGCGTTCCGCACGGCGCCGCCGACCAGCCCGTGGGCGGTGCGGAACGGCACGCCCTGGCGGACCAGCCGGTTGGCCAGCGCGGTCGCCCCGACGAAGCCGTCCTCGGCACGGGCGAGCATCCGCGCGGGGACGGGGCGGGCACCGCCGACCACCGCCCGGGCGAGCACCGTGCCCTCCAGGACGGCCCGCAGACCGGGCCAGACCGCGGCCACCGCCTCGGTGCCGACCTCGATCGCGTTGGTGAACGGGGTCGCCCGGGTGGTGGCCGCCGCCGCCGTCCACGCGCCGATCGCGGCCCCGGCCTTGGCCCTGACGTGCTCCAGCAGGAAGGCGTTGCGCTTCTGCGGCATCGCCGAACTGCCCCCGACCAGCCGGTCGGGGAAGGCCACGAAGCCGAACTCGGCGCTGCTCCACAGCTGGAGGTCGGCGCCCAGCCGGCTGATCGTCAGGGCCGCGCCGGCGGCCGCGGCGAGGGCGCGCAGGGCGTCGTCCCGGCTCGCGACGGCGTCCAGCGCGTGCCGGGCGGGGGCGGTGAAGCCCAGCAGCCGGGCGGTCCGCGCCGGGTCGATCGGCAGGTCCGTGCCGGCCACCGCGCTCGCGCCCAGCGGACACCGGTCCAGCTCGTCCACGCAGCGGCGCAGCGCCGCGATGTCGCGGGAGAGCGCGATCGCGACGCCCACCAGGTAGTAGCCGTACGTGACCGGCATGGCGGCCTGGAAGTGGGTGTGGACCGGCATCACGGTGTCCCGGTCGGCCCGGGCGCGGCTCAGCAGGACGGCCTGCAGCCTGGCCAGTTCGGAGACCAGACCGTGCAGTTCGGAGCGCAGCCGCAGCGCGGTGGCGGTCGCCTTCAGGTCGTTGCGGGAGCGCCCGGTGTGCAGCCGGCCGCCGGTGTCCTCGCCCAGCTCGGCGCTGAGCAGCTGCTCGTACGCCAGGTAGAGGCCGCGCGGGGTCGGCACGCCGTGCAGCGGCCGGAAGCCGTCGGCGCGCAGCCGCTGGATCGCCCCGGCCAGCGCCGCGGCGTCGGCCGGGCCGATCAGGCCGCGGTCGGCGAGCATCACCAGGTGCGCCAGGTCGATCCGGGTGGTCAGGGCCAGTTCGGCGCCCAGCTCGGCCGGGGTGGGCGAGCCGTAGACGATGGACTGGATCCGGGCCCCGACGGTCGAGGTGAGACGGCTCATCGGACGGCCTCCTCGCCGGCGCGGGCGTCCAGCACCTCGGCGAGACCGCGGCGGTTCCACGGGTGCATGCTCCACCGGTCGGTGGGCCTGGTCGGGTCGGCGACGGCGACCGGCCCGGGCGGCGGCGGCATGGTGTGGCCCCCCGCCGCGAGCCAGTCGTCGTCGTAGACGGTGTCCTGGTAGCGGTAGCCCTCGTCGGGCAGCATCACGACGACGCGGGCGTCCGGGTTGCGGTCGGCCCACCACCGGGCCACCTGGTAGGCGGCGCCGCTGGTCGGGCCCTGGAACAGCGCGTGCGCGCGGTGCAGCAGCCGGGTGGCGGCGTACGCCTCGCCGGCGGTGCACCAGTGGACCTCGTCGAACGCGCTGTGGTCCAGGTTGCCGGGGAGCAGGCTGTTGCCGAGGCCGCGCAGCTCCCGGGGGCCGTCCGGGTGCCCGAACAGCACGCTGTGCGGGGTGTCGACGCCGATCGCCAGCACCTCCGGGCGGCCGGCGCGCAGCGCCCCGACCGTCCCGCACATCGAGCCGCCCGAGCCGATCGGCCCGACCAGGCAGTCGATCGTGCCCAGGGTCCGTTCGAGGTGCTCGGCGACGACGGCGTAGGAGGCCGGGTTGTCGGGGTTCTCGTACTGCTCCGGGCAGAAGGTGTCCGGCAGTTCGGCCCGGATCCCGGCGAGCCGCGCCAGCCGCGCCTCCTGGTAGCCGCCGACCTCGGCCGGCTCGGCGCAGATCTCCACCCGGGCCCCGAGGTCGGTGAGCCGGCGCAGCAGCGCGGCGTCCATCACCGGGTCGCTGACCAGCAGGAGCCGGCGCCGCATGAGGGCCGTCTGCATGGCCAGGGCCAGGCCGAAGGTGCCGGACGTGGTCTCCACGACGACGGTGTCCGGCCCCAGCAGCCCGGACCGCTCGGCCTTGAGCAGGATGTGCCGGGCCGGCACCAGTTTCATCAGGGTGAAGGCCGCACCGTAGAGGTTGCCCCCGAGCCTGATGATCCGTGGCAGCAGGACCGCCTCGGTCGATTCCAGATACGCGTTCTCCACCATCGTGCTCCCCGAGGCAGTCCTCTGACAACCGGTCCGGCATCGTGCTCCACCGTCCTCGACGGCCGGGGGCCGGGTCTGCTCAACAGTGAACAGACGTCGTTTCCGCGGCTACCTACGTTGGCGGCATGGAAGCCACGATCGATCAGAGGATTCTGGCCATCGTCCGTGACGTACTCGGAAGGCCCGGGCTGGGCCCCGACGACGACATCTTCGATCACGGCGGAACGTCGCTCGCGTTCGTGCGGGTGCTCGCCGGAATCAGCCAGGAACTGCACGTCAGGATACGTGTCGGCGACCTGGGCGGAGTTGCGACGGCGCGCAATCTCGCGTTGCGCGCGGCCGTGGAACAGGCCGCTGCGGCCTCCGACAGCTAAGGAGTTCGAGATGACGCAGAATGCCGGGGCGAGGGAGTTCGCGCTCACGCCGGAGGAACTCGACCAGTTCCGCCGGAACGGTTTCTTCGGGCCGTTCAAGGTCTACGAAATCGAGGAAATGCAACGAATCTGGCGCACCGAGCGACTGGCCCTGATGGATCGTGGCAACGCGGTCTACCAGGAGGAGGCCGCGCAGTCCGGAAACACCAACATCTCCAACTACGACCGCCACCTCGACAACGACTTCCTGGCCGATCACGTGGCCAATCCCAGGATCGTCGACCGGGTGGTCAGCGCGCTCGGCCCGGACGTGCTCTGCTGGCGCACCGAGTTCTTCCCGAAGTACCCGGGCGACGAGGGCACCGACTGGCACCAGGCCGACACCTTCGCCAACGCCTCCGGCAGCCCGCAGATCCTCTGGGCCGGCGACGAGCACGTGCACTTCGGCGGCACGCTCACGGTCTGGACGGCCTTCACCGAGGCCAACGAGGACACCGGCTGCCTGCAGTTCATGCCGGGCACCCACCAGCAGATGATGTACGACGAGACCAAGAAGATGCACTACGACCCGCAGCGCATCAACAGCGAGGTCAAGGACGGCATCCGGCGCGGCTTCTTCGGCTACGACTACCGCGAGCTCCAGATCGACGAGGACTTCGTCCCCGACGAGTCCAGGGCCGTCCCGATGGTCATGCGCCCCGGTGAGGCGATCATGTTCTGGTCGACGCTGATGCACGCCTCGCTCCCGCACAACGGCAGGACCGAGGAGATGCGGCTGGGCTTCGCCAACCGCTACGTGCCGACCTCGGTCCGGGTCTACCCGGACACCACCGAGATCATCGAGTACGGCGGCACCGTCAGCCTGGAGCGCTTCGGCTCGGTGCTCGTCTCCGGCCGCAACGACTACGAGCACAACGTCATCGCGACCGAGACCACCACGGGTCACCCCTTCACCACCCGCTGACCCGCTCCGCCGCACGGCAGGTGCCGCGTGCGACCCCCGGTCCGCGCGGCACCCCGGAATCCCTAGGACAGGAACATGCTCGCCTCCATGGAGAACATCGCCGGCGCGGGCGCCGGGCTGCGCGGCTACAGCGCGGGTGCGCCCGGCGGCCCGGCCGTGGTCATCGCCTCCGCCTGCGGGATGCCGGCCACGCTCTGCGAGCCGTGGATGCGGCACCTGGCCGCCACCGGCCACCGGGTCGTCACCTGGGAGACCCGGGGGCTGTTCGGCGACGACACCGACGCCGCCTTCGACGCCCTCGGCCACGACGTCGGCACCCAGGCCGCCGACCTGCTCGCCGTGATGGACCACTACGGCCTCGGCACCGCCCACGTGATGGGCCTGTGCGGCGGCGCCGTGATCGCGCTGGGCGCGGCCCACCGCCGGCCCGACCGGGTCGCCTCGCTGAGCCTGTGGCACGGGGACTTCTCCGGCACCCCGGGCGTCATGACGGACCACCAGCAGAACCTGCGTGCCCTGCTCGCGCTGGCCGCCCAGGGCCGCCCCGACGCCGCCATGATCAACGGCGCGCTGGCCGACAGCGCCCGCGCCGCCGTCCCGGCGGAGCTCGCCGAACTCGTGATGCACCCCTACTCGACCGACGAACTCTTCTACCGCTACAGCACGCTGACGCTCGCCACCATGACCGAGGACGTCACACCGCTGCTCGCCGGCCTGCGGATGCCGGCCCTGGTCGTCACCAGCGAGGACGACCGCACCGCCCACCCCGAGGGCTCCCACCGGGTGGCCGCCGCCCTGCCGGACGCGGTGCTGCGGGTCGAACCGCACGGCGACCACATCTCGGTCTTCGGGGCCGGCGAACGGCTCCGGGACCTCCTGGCCGGATTCACCGGCGGGGCCGTCGCGCCCGCGCCCAAGGCCTGAGCAAGCGAACAGCGGAATCCGCACGAGGGGGAGGACGTCATGGCCGTGCAGGAGCAAGAGATCGACTGCCGTATCCGGCTGAGCCACACCGACTTCGTGATGGCCAACCACCTGGTCCACGGCGTCTCCGTGATGCCGGGCGTGACCTTCCTGGACCTGGTCCTGAGGGTCCTGATCGCCCAGGGGCTGGACCACCGCCGGCTGGCGCTGCGCGACGTGCTCTTCGCGGAGCCGGTGGTCACCGGCGGGGGCCGCGACCGCGAGCTGCGGGTCACCGTCGCCGCCGCGCCCGCCGGGCGGGCCCGGCAGGTGCGGGTGGAGAGCCGGTGGCTGGGCGACGGCGCCCCGGACGGCCCCTGGCGGGAGAACGCCCGCGCCGAACTGGTCGAGAGCGACGAGCCGCCGGCTCCGGTGCTGGACGTGGCCGGCCTGCGGGCGGCGGCGCTCGGCGAGGCGGACATGGACACCCTGTACGCCCGCACCCGCCGCGAGGGCATCCGGCACGGCGGCCCCATGACCTGTCTGGGCCGGCTGGTGCGGACCGCCGGCGACGGCCTGCTCGCCGAGCTGCGGCTGGACCCCTCCGGGGCCGCCCACGAGGCCGGCTTCCACCTCCACCCCGGCAAGGCGGACGCCTCCACCCTGGTGGCGTTCGGCCAGAACGAGGAGGTCGGGGAGGAGCCCTTCATCCCCTTCCACATCGGCTGGTTCCGCGCCCCCGGGGCCGTCGGCGAGCGCTTCCTGGTGCACGTCGCGCGCCCCGAACAGGCCTCGCCCTCCGGGGACCTGGTCCGCAACGACTACACGCTGCACGACCCGGACGGCCGGCTGCTCGCGGAGTTCCGGGACATGTCGTGCAAGCGGATCCGCCACCCCGAGCTCATCACCCGCCTGCTCGACGACGCCGGGGAGCCCGCACCTTCGGCCGTCGCCGCCCCGGCGGAGGGCGCAGAGGACGCAGAGGGCGCAGAGGACACGGAGGGCGCAGAGGGCGCGGCCGGAACGGCGGGTGCCGGGGGCACCCGTACCGCGCTCGCCGTGGCGACCGAGCGGCTCACCGAACTGGTCGCCCGGGAGCTCGACCGCGCCCCCGCCGATATCCCCGCCGACGCGGGCTTCTACGACCTCGGCCTGGACTCGCTGGCGCTGCTGCGGATGGGCGAGCGGCTGGAGTCCGTGGTCGGGGCCACGCTCTACCCCACACTGCTGTTCGAGTACGGCTCGGTGACCGCCCTGGCCCGCCACCTGGCCGCCACCTACCCCGGGGCGCTGACGGCCGGCGCGCCGGCGTCCGGCGGGGCCGCCGGCGTGGACCCGGCCTTCCGGGAGGAGCCGGCGGCGGGGCCGGCCGGCGCGGTCACGCTCTGCCGGACCGAGCGCTGGGTGGCGGCGGCGCGGCCGGCCACCCGCCCGGCCGGCGTCCTGGTCGTGCTGGGCGCCCCGCCCGGGTCGGCGGAGGAGCTGCGGGCCGGCGCCCGGCGGGTCGTCACCGTCGACCGGGCCGGGGCCTACGACCGGACGGGCCCGGACGCCTTCCGGCTCGACCTCGCCGACCGTGCGCAGGCGGCCCGGCTGCTCGGCGCGCTCGCCGACGAGGGCGTCGACCCGGCCGGCTACGTCCTGCACGCCCACGACCGGTCGGCCCCCGAACTCTGGGCCCTGGCCGCCGCGCTGACCGGGGCCAGGCCGCCCGGCGCCGTCCCGCTGCTGATCGCCGTGCCCGGCCCCGCGGCGCCCGGGCAGGCGGCGCTCGCCGCACTCGCCGCCACCCTCGGCGCCGAGGTGCCCGCGCTGCGCTGCCGGCTGGTGGAGACCGACGGCCCGGACGCCGCCGCGCTGCTGGCCGAACTGGCGGAGCTCTCGGGGCCGCCGGACGTCACGGAGGCCTCGGAGGCGACGAAGCGGGCCGGTACGGCGGACGACGCCGGATCCTGGGTGCGGTACCGCGCCGGGCGCCGCGAGGTCCGCCGCTGGGCGGAGGCGGAGCCGCTCCCGGCGGACGGCGGCTTCACCGACGGCGGCAGCTACCTGATCACCGGCGGGGCGGGCGGCCTGGCCACCCTGGTCGCCGGACACCTGGCCGCCCGGCACCGGGCCCGCCTGCTGCTGGTGGGCCGCCGGGAGGCCGGCCCGGAGCTGACGGAGCGGATGTCCGGCTGGCGGAGCCTGGGCGCCGAGGTCCGCTACCTGCGGGCCGACGTCTCCACCCGTGCGGGCGCCGAGGCCGCCGCGGCCGCCGCCCGGGACGCCCACGGCCGGATCGACGGCGTGCTGCACTGCGCGGGGACGGTCCGCGACGGGCTGTTCTTCCGCAAGGACGCCGCGGACCTCGCGCAGGTGTGCGCCGCCAAGGTCGACGGCACCGTGCACCTCGACGAGGCCACCGCCGGGGACGGCCCGCGGCTGTTCGTCCTGTTCTCCTCGCTCTCCGCCGTGCTGGCCAACCGGGGCCAGGCGGACTACGCGTACGCCAACGCCTTCCAGTTGGAGTTCGCGCGCCGCCGCGCCGCCGAGCGCCCCGGCCGCAGCCTCGCGGTGGCCTGGCCGCTGTGGGCGGAGGGCGGGATGCGCCCGTCCGGGGCCGCCGTGCGGGAGTCCGCAGAGCGGACCGGGATGCTGCCGCTCCCCACCGGGGAAGGCCTCGGGCTGCTCGCCCGGGCGGTGGCCGGGGGACCGCCCTGCCTGGCGGTCCTGCACGGTGCCGCCGACCGGGTGCCCGGGCTGCTGCCGGCCGCCGGCCCCGCGGTGGTGGCGGAGCCGGTGCCCGCCGCGGTGCCCGTTGCCGCGCACACGGCAGCGCCGGACCCCGACGAGGGCGCCGTCGCCGTCATCGGCCTGGCCGGCCGCTACCCGGGCGCGCCCGACCTGGACACCTTCTGGCACAACCTCGCCTCGGGCGTCGACAGCGTGGTCGAGGTCCCCGCCGACCGCTGGGACCACGATCGGTACTTCTCGGCCGACAAGGGCGCCGAGGGCCGCACCTACAGCCGCTGGGGCGGTTTCCTGGACGGCGTCGACGGCTTCCACCCCGCCTTCTTCGGGATCTCCCGCAAGGACGCCGAGCGGATGGACCCGCAGGAGCGGCTGTTCCTCACGGCGAGCTGGCACGCGCTGGAGGACGCGGGCTACCCCGCCCGGAACCCGGCCACCCGGAGCACCGGCGTGTTCGTCGGCGTGATGTGGAACCACTACCAGCTCTTCGCCGAGCAGGCCGGCGGGGTAGCGCCGACCGCCATGCACGCCTCGGTGGCCAACCGGGTCTCCTACACGCTCGACCTGCACGGCCCGAGCCTGGCCGTCGACACCGCCTGCTCCTCCTCGCTGACCGCCCTGCACCTCGCCTGCGAGAGCGTCCGGCGCGGGGAGTGCGAACTGGCCCTGGCCGGCGGGGTCAACGTCTCGATCCATCCGCAGAAGTACCTGCAGCTGGCCCAGGGCCAGTTCCTCTCCGCCGACGGCCGCTGCCGCAGCTTCGGCGCGGACGGCAGCGGCTACGTGCCGGGGGAGGGCGTCGGTCTGGTGGTGCTCAAGCGCCTCGACCGGGCCCGCGCCGACGGCGACCACGTCCACGGGATCATCCGGGCCACCGTGCTCAACCACACCGGCCAGACCAGCGGCTTCACCGTGCCCAGCCCGGCCGCCCAGGCCGAGGTCGTCGCCGGCGCGCTGGAGCGGGCCGGCTGGGACCCGGCCACCGTCGGCTGTCTGGAGGCCCACGGCACCGGCACGTCGCTCGGCGACCCGATCGAGATCGAGGGCCTGCGCAGGGCCTTCGCCGGACCGGTCGCGGCCGGTGACCCGGTGGCGCCCGGTCCGGTGCCGCCGGGCTCGGTGGCGATCGGCTCGGTCAAGTCCAACATCGGGCACCTGGAGAGCGCGGCCGGCATCGCCGGGCTGACCAAGGTGCTGCTGCAGTTCCGGCACGGCGAACTGGTGCCGTCCCTGCACTCCGAGCGCACCAACCCGCACATCGACTTCGCCGGATCCCCGTTCCGGGTGCAGCAGGAGCGCGCTCCGTGGCCGGCCGGGGACACCCCCCGCCGGGCCGGGATCAGCGCCTTCGGCGCCGGCGGTGCCAACGCCCACGTCCTGGTCGAGGAGGAGAGCCACATCGTGCCGCGTACGTCGGAACCGGCCGCCGAGGACCTGTTCGTGCTGTCCGCCCGGCGGGCACCGGAGCTGCGGGAGTACGCCGTCCGGCTGCTGGGGTTCCTCGACGGGCCCGGCCGCCCGGCCGCGTGGATCGCCGCCCGGGCCGCCGGGGTGCTCGGCGTCCCCGCCGCCGCGATCGGGTTCGACGAGCCGCTCGCCGACCTCGGGTTCGACGTCCTGGCCCTGCGCGAGCTCGCCGCGGCCACCGGCACCGACCCCGGACCGGACAGCACGGTCGCCGGACTGGCCGCCGCGGGAGGCGGTTCGGACCGGTACCTAATGACCGACCTCTGCTTCACCGCCCAGGTCGGCCGGACGGCCATGGCGCACCGGCTGGCGGTGGTCGCCGCCGACCCGGCGGCGCTGCGGGCGGCGCTCCGGCGGTACGTGGACGGCGGGGAGTGCGGCGCGGACGCCTGGTGGGGGAGCGGGCCCGTCACCGCGGAGTCCGCCGGAACTGCCGGGCCCGCCGGGTTCGACGCGGTCGCGGCCTACCGGGCCGGGCGGCTCGCCGAGGTGGCCGCGCACTGGGCCGGCGGCGGGGAGGTGGCCTGGGCCGACTGCCGGCCGGTCGGCGCCGCGCGGCGCCGACCGATGCCCGGCTACCCGTTCCAGGAGGAACCGTTCTGGGTCGGCCGCTGGCGGGCCGGCGCGGAGGGGGCGGCGGTCGCCGCGCGTCCGGAGCGTTCGGACTGGCCGGAGCGTCCGGTCGACGAGGCGGCGGACCGGGCGGTGCTGCCGGCCCCGGCCGCCGTGGGACCGGAGGCGGCCGTGCGGCCCGGCGACGGGGGCGGTCACGAGGGCGAGGCGGTGGAGTACCGGGTGCTCGACGCGGGCATCGCGCTGGTCGCCCTGCGCGAGCGCGGCGGCAACATGTTCACCGACGCGGTGATGCGCGGCCTCCAGGACGCCTTCGCCCGGATCGAGCGGGACGACGCCGTCCGGGCCGTGGTGCTGACCGGCACCGGGACGGTGTTCAGCATGGGGGCCACCCCCGAGGGCCTGGAGACGCTGGCCGGCGGCCGCAGCCGGTTCACCGACGTGCCGTTCGTCTACGAGGGCCTGGCCCGCTGCAGCCGCCCGGTGGTCGCGGCGATCGGCGGCCACGCCTCGGGCGGCGGACTGGCGTTCGGCCTGCACGCCGACCTCGTGGTGATGAGCCGCGAGGGCGTGTACAGCGCGAGCTTCCTCGGCTACGGCTTCACCCCCGGGATGGGCGCGACCCAGATCCTGGACGACCGGCTGGGCCGGGTACTGGCCGCCGAGATGATGTACACCGGACGCCCGTACCGGGGGGAGGAGCTGGAGCGGCGCGGCGCCGGCGTGCTCTTCGCCGACCGGTCCGAGGTCCTCGCGACCGCGCTCGGCCTGGCCCGGTCGATCGCGGAGAAGCCGGTGCAGGCGGTGCGGGTGCTCAAGCAGGACCTCGCGGAGCGGGCCCTGGCACGGCTGGCCCCGGCGATCGAGCGGGAGTCAGCCATGCACGACCGGGTGTTCGGTGCCGGGTCCGTCGACCGGATCCAGGAGCACTTCCGGAAGGTCGAGCGGTTCCGGTCCGGAGCCGCGGACCCGGCGGCACCGGTGACGGCTCCTGCGCCGGCTCCCGTCGAGGTCCCCGTCGGCGTTCCTGCCGAGGCTCCTGCCGCAGCCCTGCCGGAGACCCCGCCGCCGGTCGTTCCGCCGGTCGTGCCGGTGGTCGTGCCCGCGCCGGTGGTGCCCGCGCCGGACACCCCGCGGATCACCCGGGTCGTGGAGGAGGCGCTCTGCGAGAGCCTCTACCTGGAGCGCGAGGAGATCGACCCCGCGCTGAGCTTCAACGAGATGGGGCTCGACTCGATCGGCGCGGTCGAGCTGGTCCGTTCCCTCAACGAGGCGTTCGGCCTGGACGTCGACTCGGTCGCCGTCTACGACCACCCCACGGTGCCCCGGCTGGTGGCGCACGTGGGCGAGGTGATCGAGCGTGACCGGACCCTGCTGGCCGAGGCCACCGCGCCGGTCGCCGTACCCGCGCGGCCCGCTCCGGTGCCCGCCGCCGCCCCGGCCCCCGCTCCGGTGCGCACCGGTCGGGTGACCCTGTCCGCGCTCACGGCCCCCGCCGCACCGCCGGCGCAGGCCGCGCCCGTGGCCGTGGTGCTCACCCCGCCGACCGCGCCCGCGCCGTCGGTCACCGCGCCCGCGCCGGCCGACGTCCCACCGGTCGTGCCCGCACCGGTCGTGCCCGCACCGGCGAGGACCGCCGAGCCGGCCGCCGTGGCCGAGCCGCGGCCGCTCGACGGCGCGTCCGCCCGCCCGCCCGCCGGAACGGGGAGGGAGACGGGGACGGCGGACATCGCGGTCATCGGCATGGCCGGCCGCTTCCCCGACGCTCCCGACCTCACCGCGTTCTGGTCGAACCTCGCGAACGGCCGGGACAGCGTCCGCGAGGTCCCCGCCGAGCGCTGGGACCCGGCCGAGTTCTACGACCCCGACCGCAGGACCGTCGGCCGCACCTACAGCAAGTGGGCGGCGCTGCTCGACGACATCGACGCCTTCGACCCGCAGTTCTTCCGGATGTCCCCGCTGGAGGCGGCCGCCGTCGACCCCCAGCAGCGGCTCTTCCTGCAGACCGCCTGGAAGTGCGTCGAGGACGCCGGCTACGGGGCGGACGCCCGGGCCGCCCGCCGCTGGGGAGTCTTCGTGGGGTGCGCGACCGGGGAGTACCTGGACCTGCTCCGGGCCACCGGCGAGAGCGAGACCGCCCATGCCTTCCTCGGCAACTCGGCCGCCGTGCTGGCCGCCAGGATCGCCTACCACCTGGACCTGACCGGGCCGACCCTGTCGATCGACACCGCCTGCTCCTCCTCGCTGGTCGCCGTCCACCTGGCCTGCGAGAGCATCCGCTCCGGCGAGTGCGAGGCGGCGATCGCGGGCGGGGTCGCCCTGATGATCACCCCGCGGATGCACGTGCTGACCAGCAAGACGGGCATGCTGTCGCCGACCGGGCGGAGCGCGCCGTTCGACGCGTCGGCGGACGGCATCGTGCTGGGCGAGGGCGTGGGGGCGGTCCTGCTCAAGCGCCTCGACCGGGCGATCGCCGACGGCGACCACGTCCACGGCGTCATCCGGGGCAGCGGCGTCAACGGTGACGGGAGGACCAACGGCATCACCGCCCCCAGCGCCGCCGGCCAGGCCGCGCTGATCGAGCGGGTGCAGCGTCGGGCGCGCGTCCGGCCGGAGGACGTGACCTACGTCGAGGCGCACGGCACCGGAACCCCGCTCGGCGACCCGATCGAGGTCAAGGCGCTCGACCAGGTCTTCGGCCGGGACGGTGCCGGGAGCGGCTCCTGCGGCCTGGGCTCGGTGAAGGGCAACATCGGCCACACCACCATGGCGGCCGGCGTCGCCGGGCTGATCAAGGTGCTGCTCTCCCTGCGGCACCGCCAGATCCCGCCGTCCGTCAACTACGGGACGCCCAACCCCAACATCGACTTCGGCCGCAGCCGGCTCCGGCCGGTCACCGGGCTCACCCCCTGGCGGCCCGGCGCGTCGGGCGAACTGATCGGTGCCGTGAGCAGTTTCGGGTTCAGCGGGACCAACGCCCACCTGGTGGTCGCCGAGCCGCCGCGCCGGGACCGTCCGGGCGCCGTGGCCGAGCGGCTGGTGGTGCCGGTCTCCGCGCAGACCGGCACCGCCCTGGCGCGGACCCTCGACGACCTGGCCGACCGGCTCGCGGCCGACCGGCCGGCCCTCGCCGACGTCGCCACCACCCTCGCGGTCGGGCGGACCCACCACGGCGTGCGCGCCGCGTTCGTCACCGACGGTCTGGACGACCTGCTCGGCCAGGTGCGCGCCTGGTCGGCCGACGGGCCCCGCCGGACCGGCACCGGCCGCGCCGAGGAGACCGCCCGGAGCTACCTGGCCGGTGCGGACGTCGACTGGGCCGCCGTCGTCCGGCCGTACGGCGGGCGCCGCGTCCCGCTGCCGGGGCCCCGCTTCGACAACCGCCCGTGCTGGGTCACCCCGGCGTCCCCGGCCCCGGACCCGGTCGAGGCGGTCCCGGCTCCGCCGGCCGGCCGCACCGACCCGGTGGCCTGGCTCGCGGCCGACCACGTCGTGGGCGGAACCCCGCTGCTGCCCGGGGTGGCCGTCCTGGAACTCGCCGCCCGGGCCGCCGGGCTCGCCGCTCCGCTGCGCGTCTCGGGTCTGCAGTGGCTGCGCCCGGTCGACCTGACGGACGGCCGGCTGCCGGTGGTGACGCTCGACGGGGACCGCTTCACCGTCCTGGCCGCTCCCGGCGGCGCCGTCCACGCGCGGGGCCGGATCAGCGCCGCGCCCGGCCGGGAGGCCGAACGGCTCGACCTGCCGGCGATCACCGCCCGCTGCCCCGGGCACCGGTCCGGCAGTGACCTCTACCGGGGGTTCGCCGAGGCGGGCATCGGCTACGGGCCGTCCTTCCGTGCCCTGGAGGAGGTCCGCCACGGCGCCGACGAGGCGCTCGCCGTGCTGTCGGTGGCCGCGCCCCGGGCGGCCGAGCTGACCGGCCGTCCGCTCCATCCGGTGCCGCTGGACGCCGCCCTCCAGGCGGTCGCGGTCCTGGCCCCCGCCGTCCCCGCCGGTTCCGCGGCGCCCGCCTCCGGGGCGGAGCACCCGGCCGCCGCGACGCCGCAGGTGCCGTTCGCCCTCGCGGAGCTGGAGGTGTCGGGCCCGGTGCCGGCGGACGGGTACGCCCACGTGCGCCGGGAGGGGGGCGGCTACACCGTCCGTCTCGCCGACCGGGACGGGCGGGTGACCGCCCGCTTCACCGGCCTGGCGCTGCGCCCCGTCAAGGCCGCACCGGCCACCGCCGCACCGCGCACCGCCGTGCCGTCCCCCGCCGCAGCCTCCCCCCTCGTACCGCCCCCCACCGCGGGCCGTGCCGCCGCTCCGGCCGCCGCCGTTCGCGCCGGCGGGCCGGCCGACGGTCCCGCCGGGATCGTCCACGTGCCGCGGTGGCGCGAGGCCCCGGCCGCCGGGCCGGCCCCGGCCGGTGGCGCCCGCACGGTCCGGATCGTCCACCGCGCGGGCACCGCCGACCTGGCCGCCGCGCTGGTGGCGGCCCACCGGGCGGCCGGTGACCGGGCCGAGGCCGTCACCGCGCTCGACCCGCAGGACACCGCCCCCGACGTCGTCCACTTCCTCGCCTGCGAGCCCCACCGGGGCGGCGCCCCCGAGCACGACCCGGCGGTGCACGAGCTGTTCGGCACCCTGCGGACGCTGATCGCCGGGGGAGCGGCCCGGCCGCTGACCCTCAGGGTGGCGCTGGCCGGGGCCGTGGACACCGGCCACGGCCCGGTCCGCCCGCACGCCGCGGGCCTGCTCGGGCTGGCCCGTTCCGCCGCCGCCGAGTACCCGGCCTGGACGGTCGGCTGCGTCGACGTGGGCACCGGACCGCACACCCCCGGCGAGCTGGCGGCACTGCTCCTCCGCGAGCCCGCCACCGACCGCCTGGTGGCGGTGCGCGGCGGGCGCAGGCTGGTCCGCGACCTGACCCCGGGCTCGCTGCCGCTGACCGGCCACCCCTACCGGCCGGGCGGCCACTACCTGGTTCTCGGCGGCACCGGCGGCATCGGCCGGGAGCTCGCCCGGCACCTCGCCCGGACCGTCGGCGCGCGTCTGACGATCGTCGGCCGCCGCGCGGCGGACACCGCCGTGGCGGCGCTGCTGGCCGAGGTCGAGCGGCTGGGCGGCCGGGCCCGCTACCTGCGGGCCGACGCCACCGATCCGGCGGCCCTGCGCTCGGCGGTCCGGGCGGGCCGGCGGGCGTTCGGCGCCCTGCACGGGGCCTTCCACACCGCGCTGGTCCTCGGCGACCGCACCCTCGCCCGGATGGACGGCGCCGGGCTGGCGGAGGTGCTCGCGCCCAAGGTCGCCGGCGCGGTCGCGTTCGGCGAGGCACTGGCCACCGAGCGCCCGGACTTCGTGGCGTTCTTCTCCTCCGCGATCGCCTTCACCGACGCGGCGGGCCAGGGCAACTACGCGGCGGCGAGCACCTTCGAGGACGCCTACGCGGCGGAGCTGCGCCGGCGCTGCCGGTTCCCGGTGACGGTCGTCAACTGGGGCTACTGGGGCAGCGTCGGAGTGGTCGCCGACGAGCGGTACGCGCGCCGGCTGGCCGGCTTCGGGGTCGGCTCGATCGCCCCGGAGGAGGGGCTGGCCGCGCTGGACGCGGTGCTCCGCAACGCGCTCCCGCAGGCCCTGGTGATCCGGGCGACGGCGGACGGGCTGGCCCGGCTCGGCGCCGTCCCGGCCGGGCCCGCCACGGGTCCCGCCGCCGGATCCGCCACCGGCGCCCCCGCCGGGCCGGCCGACGAGGTCGCCCGCTCCCGGGAGGCCTTCGCCGCCCTGGAGCGGCTGGCCCCGGCCCTGCTGGACCACCGGCTCCGCGGGGTGCTCGGCAGGCCGGACGGCGACGCCGACACCCTGGCGGCCCGGCTGGCGGTGCTGCCCGGCCGGCGGCGGCTGTTCGACGCGCTGCTCGACCTGCTGGCCTCGGCCGGCCGGATCACCCGGTCCGGCCCGCTGGTGGCCGCCGTCGACGGCCTGCCGGAGCCGGACCCCGCCCCGGAGGCGACCCACCCCGACCTCGCCCCGCACCT
Organism: Kitasatospora sp. NPDC056327; assembly: GCF_042261735.1. Taxonomy (NCBI): domain Bacteria; kingdom Bacillati; phylum Actinomycetota; class Actinomycetes; order Kitasatosporales; family Streptomycetaceae; genus Kitasatospora; species Kitasatospora sp. NPDC056327. Next base: position 47,823 of record NZ_JBHJRC010000013.1, read on the forward strand.
GGAGCTGCTGCGGCGCTGCGTCGCGGCGGTGCCGGACGTGCTGGCCGGCCGGGTGCGGCCGACCGAGGTGCTGTTCCCCGGCGGCTCGGCCGAGCTGGTCGAGCGGGTCTACCGGGGCCAGGCGTCCGCGGACTTCTACCACCGCCTGCTGGCCGAGGAGGCCGTCGCCGCGGCGACCAGGACCCACCGGGAGACCGGGCGGACCGTCCGGGTGGTCGAGATCGGCGCCGGGACCGGGGCGAGCACCGCGTTCGTGCTCCCCGCCCTGGCGGCGGCCGGCGTGCCGGTGGACTACCGCTTCACCGACGTCTCCACCGCGTTCCTGCGGCGCGGCGAGGACGCCTTCGCCGCCGCCCACCCGTCCGTCCGCTTCGAGGTCCTCGACATCGAACGCGACCCGGCCGGGCAGGGCTTCGAGCCGCACGGCGCCGACCTGGTGCTCGCCACCAACGTGCTGCACGCCACCCGCGCGATGGAGCGGACGCTCGGCCACGTCCGGGCCCTGCTCGCCCCCGGCGGCACCCTGCTGGTCAACGAGGTCACCCGGGCCGCGCACTTCCTCACCCTCACCTTCGGGCTCACCCCGGGCTGGTGGCGCTACGAGGACGCCGGCCGGCGGCTGCCGCACGCGCCGCTGATCGGGCCGGCGGTCTGGCGCGAGCTGCTGGAGCGCGCCGGGTTCGGTCCCGTCCGGGTGCGGGGGTTCGACGGCACCGCGCCGGACGAGCTGGAGCAGTGCCTGTTCGTCACCACGGCGGCCGGGCCGGCGACCCGCCCGGCGCCCGACGCCCCCGCGGCCGTGCCCGCGGAGGTGGCCGCCGGCACCGGCGGCGGGGCGGAGCACGACGGTGGGGCGGAGCAGGACGGCGTCGGGCGGGCCGGGCGCGCCTACGTGCGGGGCGTCTTCGCGGAGGTCCTCCGGTTCGCCGTGACGGACCTGGACGACCGCGTGACCTTCGAGAACTACGGCGTGGACTCCCTCGTCAGCCTGGACATCCTGGCCCGCTTCGAGCGCGACCTCGGCCCGCTCCCGGCGACCCTGCTGTTCGAGCAGCTGACGATCGCCGACCTCGCCGCGCACTTCGCCCGGACCTTCCCGGAGCACTTCGCGGCGGCCCAGGCACCCGCCGGAACCCCGGCCGGGCCGCTGCCGCAGCCGACGCGGACGCCCGGGTCGCAGCCGCAGACCGGACCGTCGCAGCCGGGGCGCTCGCCCGTTCCGGCCCCGTCCGTTCAGGCCCCGTCCGTTCAGGCCGCGTCCGTGCCGGTCCCGACGGTGTCGGTCCCGTCCGTGCCCGGGTCGGCCGGGCACGCCGAGGAGCCCGTCGCGGTGATCGCGGTGGCCGGCCGCTACCCCGGCGCGGAGGACCTGGACGACTTCTGGCGGCTCCTGGCCGAGGGCCGCAGCGGCATCACCGAGGTGCCCGCCGACCGCTGGGACTGGCGCACCCACTTCGACCCCCGCAAGGGCCGGCCCCAGCACTCGTACAGCCGGTGGGGCGGCTTCCTGGAGGGCATCGACCGCTTCGACCCGTCGTTCTTCGGCATCCTGCCGCGCGACGCCGCCGACATCGACCCCCAGGAGCGGCTGTTCCTGGAGACGGCCTGGAACCTCCTCGACCGGGCCGGCCAGCTCGGCGAGGCCACCCGGGAGCGGAACACCGGCGTGTTCGTCGGCACCATGTACGGCTCGTACGGCCAGCTCGCCGCCGCCGGCTGGGCCGAGGGCCGACTGGCCGGGGCACACTCCGCCTACTGGTCGATCGCCAACCGGGTCTCCTACGTCCTGGACCTGAACGGCCCGAGCTTCGCGGTCGACTCGGCCTGCTCCTCCTCGCTGCTCGCCGTCCACCTGGCCTGCGAGAGCATCCGGCGCGGCGAGTGCCGGACGGCGATCGCGGGCGGCGTCAACCTGATCCTGCACCCCGCCCACCACGTCTCGCTCTGCTCGATGAACATGCTGTCCTCGGACGAGCACGGCAAGGTGTTCGACGCCCGGGCCGACGGCTTCGTGCCGGGCGAGGGGGTCGGCGCGGTGCTGCTCAAGCCGCTGCGCGAGGCCGTCGCGGACGGCGACGAGATCTGGGCCGTCATCCGGTCCGGTCTGACCAACGCCGGTGGCAAGACCGGTGGTTACACCGTGCCGAACCCCAACGCGCAGGCCCGGCTGATCACCGAGGCGGTCCGCCGGGCCGGTGTCGATCCGGGGACCATCGGCTACGTCGAGGCCCACGGCACCGGCACCGAACTCGGCGACCCGATCGAGCTGTCCGCGCTGGGCCGCGCGCTCGGCACCGGTACGGGCGGCGCGCTGCGCTGCGCGGTCGGCTCGGTGAAGGCGAACGTCGGCCACCTGGAGGGCGCCGCCGGCATCGCGGGGCTGACCAGGGTGCTGCTCCAGCTGCGGAACGGCCGGATCGCCCCGGTCGCCGGGCTGGAGACGGTCAATCCGAAGATCGCGCTCGACCCCGACCGCTTCGTGCTGCCCACCGCGCTCACCGCCTGGCCGAGCGCCGACGGTGCGCCGCGCCGCGCGGGCGTCAGCTCCTTCGGGGCCGGCGGCGCCAACGTCCACCTGGTGCTGGAGGAGTACCCGGACACCCGGGAGCGCCCGGGCCCGGCGGCCGGCGGGCAGCTGTTCCTGCTCTCCGCCCGCACCCGGGAGCAACTGCTGCGGTACGCCGGACTGGTGGCCGCGCACCTCACCGGGGCGGGCGCCGGGACGGACTTCGCCGGACTGTGCCTCACCAGCCAGGTGGGCCGCCGGGAGTTCGCCGAGCGGCTGGCCGTCCCGGCCGGGGACGCCGCCGAACTGGCGGCGCTGCTCGCCGGGGTGGCGGCCGGCGCGGTGCCGGAGGGAGTCCTGCTGGCCACCGCGGCCCGGGGTGGCGAAGCCGGGGCCGGCGGCGGGGAGAGGGACGAGGACCCGGCGGTGCGCTGGGTGCACGGCGGTGCCGTCGACTGGCTGGGCCGGTGGCCCCGGCCCCGGCCCCGCCGGGTCGCCCTGCCGCCCTATCCGTTCGACCGGACGCGGCACTGGCTGCCGGCTCCGGCCGCCCCGGCGCCCGCCGGAGCCGCGCCGGCCGCGGACGCCCCCGGCGAGGCCCCGACGGCGGTGGCCCCGGTTGCGGAGGTCCCGACGGCCGCGGTCCCGGCCACCGGGGCGGCGGCGCCCGCCTCGGCGCCGGTCACCCGGACCGTCTTCCGGAAGCCCGTCTGGGAGAGCGTGCCCGCACTGCCGCCGGCCGCGGCGCCGGCACTGCTGCTGGTGGTCGCCGACGACCCCGCGCTGACCGGGGCGATCGACGAGGCCCTGGCGGGATCGGCGACCCGGGTCGTCGTCCTGACGCCGGGTCAGGAGTCGGCCGTCCGCCCCGACGCCGTCCTCCACACCGGGGACGTGCACAGCCTCATCGCCACCTGCGCCGCCGTCCTGCGGGACCGGCCCGGCGCGGTGCTGCGGGCGGTCCACACCCATGTCGGCGCGGAGCCCGAGCAGGTGGCCGCGGGCGGTGTGCTCCGGACCCTCGCCCTGGAGCACACCGGCTTCACCGGTACCCGGGTGGAGTTCGCGGCCGGCACGGACGCCGTCACCCGCGCCCGGCTGCTGCTGGCCGAACTCGGCGGCAGCGACCAGGAGGTCCGGCACCGGGCGGGGCTGCGGCTGGTGAAGCGGCTGGCCGAGTTCACCCCGCCGCCCGCCGGGGAGCCGGTGGTGCGGCCCGGCGGGGCGTACCTGATCACCGGCGGCGCGGGCGCCCTGGCCCTGCACTTCGCCGGGTTCCTCGCCGGACAGGGGCCGGTCCGGCTGATCCTGGCCGGCCGCTCGGAGCCCGGCGGGGAGGCCGCCGCCAGGATCGCGGCGCTGAACCGGGACGGCGTCACCGTCTCGTTCCGGCGGGCCGACGTGACGTCCGCGGAGGACGTGCGCGGACTGGTCGCCGAGGCCGGGGCAGCCCTGCGCGGCGTCATCCACACGGCCGGCGTGACCCGCGACTCGCTCGCGGTCCGCAAGACCCGGTCCGAGACCGCCGAGGTCCTGGCGCCGAAGGTCACCGGCACCCGGCTGCTCGACGAGGCGACCGCCGACCGCGAACTGGACTTCTTCGTGCTCTGCTCCTCGGTGGTCGGCGAGAGCGGCAATCCCGGGCAGGCCGACTACGCCGCCGCGAACGCCTTCCTCGACGCCTTCGCCGCGGAGCGCGAGGAGCGCCGCCTGCGCGGCGAGCGCTCCGGCCGGACCGTGTCCGTCGGCTGGCCGCTGTGGGCCGACGGCGGGATGGCCGTCGACGACGCCACCCGGCGCCTGTTCGCCCGCCGCTGGCGGATGGCCCCGATGCCGACCGGCCGGGCGCTGGACGTACTGCGGCGCGCGCTGGCGGCGGGGGAGCCCTCGCTGCTGGCGGTCGAGACGCTGCCCGAGCCCCCCGCGGCACCCGGCACCGGGGCACCCCCGGCCGACGCGGTCGCCGCCGGGCTGCCGGAGGTCCGGGCCGTGCTCCGCCGGCTGGCGGCCGGCTTCCTGCTGGTGGACGAGGCGGACGTCGCGCTGGACGAGGACCTGATGGACTCGGGCTTCGACTCCATCTCGCTGAGCGAGCTGATCAACCAGGTCAACGAGCTGTACGGGCTGGACCTGCTGCCGACGGTCCTGTTCGAGTGCGCGACGCTGGAGGCCTTCGCCGCGTACCTGGTGCGGGAGCACCGCCCCGCCGCGGCCGGGCCGGCGCAGTCGGCCGAGCCGGTGCCCGGGCCGGCACCCGAGCCGACGGCCGCACCGCTCGCCGTCGGACCTGATGCCGAGCCGGACGAGCCGGACGAGCCGGATGCCGAGCCGCGCGTCCCGGCCGTCGTCCCGGCCACCGCCCAGGCCACCGCCCAGGCCGTCGTCCCGGCCGGCGGCTCCGCCACCGCCCCGGACGTGGACGGCGTGGCCGTGATCGGCATCGCCGGCGTCCTGCCCGGTGCGGCCGACCTGGACGGCTTCTGGGAGCGGCTGGTGGCCGGGGAGGACCTGGTCGGCCCCGTGCCGGCCGACCGGCTTGAGCTCCACGCGCACCCGGACACCGCCGGCCTGCGCGGCGGCTTCCTCCCGGACGTGGGCGTCTTCGACGCGGAGCTGTTCCGGATCGCCCCGGCCGAGGCGGCGCTGATGGACCCCCAGCAGCGGCTGTTCCTGCAGACGGTGTGGCGGGCGATCGAGAACGCCGGCCACCGGCCCGCCTCGCTCGCGGGCAGCGATACCGGATTGTTCGTCGGCGTCTCCACCACCGACTACGCGGACCTGCTGCGGATGCACGGCACCCCGGTGCAGGCCCACACCGCCAGCGGCATCGCACACTCGATCCTGGCCAACCGGGTCTCGCACGTGCTCGACCTCCGGGGCCCGAGCGAGGCCGTCGACACCGCCTGTTCCAGCTCGCTGGTCGCACTGCACCGCGCGGTGCGGGCGCTGGCGGCGGGAGACTGCTCGCTGGCCGTCGTCGGCGGCGTCAACGTCCTGCTGAGCCCGGGGCTGTTCACCGCCTTCCGGCAGTCCGGGATGCTCAGCCCGGACGGCGCCTGCAAGACCTTCGACCGGTCCGCCGACGGCTACGTCCGGGGCGAGGGGGTCGGCGCGGTGGTGCTGAAGCCGTACGCGGCGGCCGTGGCGGACGGCGACCACATCCACGCGGTCGTCCGCGCCGCCGCGGTCAACCACGGCGGCCGGGCCGCCTCGCTGACCGCGCCGAACCCGGAGGCCCAGGCGCAGGTCCTGGTGCGCGCCTACCGGGAGGCCGGGGTCGACCCCCGGGCGGTCGGCGCGATCGAGGTGCACGGGACCGGCACCCGGCTGGGCGACCCGGTCGAGGCCGAGGGCCTGAAGAAGGCCTTCGACACCCTCTACCGGGACCGGGGGCTCCCGGCTCCCGGGCGGCCGCACATCGCGCTGGGCTCGGTGAAGACCAACATCGGGCACCTGGAGGCGGCGGCCGGCATCGCGGGCCTGCTGAAGACGGTGCTCGCCCTGCGGCACGGCGTGCTGCCGCCGAGCATCCACTACTCGGACCCCAACCCGCTCCTGCGGCTGGACGGCACCCCGTTCTTCGTCAACGACCGGGCCCGGCCGTGGAGCGGCGAACGGGTCGCCGGGGTCAGCTCGTTCGGCTTCGGCGGCACCAACGCGCACGTCGTGCTGGCCTCGTACGACCGCCCGGCGGCCCCGGACGGTGGCGGGCCGCAGCTGCTGGTCCTGTCGGCCCGCACCGGGCCGGCGCTGCGGGAGTACGCCGCCGCGCTGGCGGACGCGCTGGAACGGGACCCCCGGCCGGACCTCGCCCGGGTCGCCTACACCCTGCAGACCGGCCGCACGCCCTACCGGCACCGGGCCGCGGTGGTCGCCGGCTCGCCGGCGGAGGCGGTGGCCGCGCTGCGCTCGCTCGCCGGGGGCGTCCCGGCCGGCCCGGTCGGCGAGGCCGCGGCGGACGCCGGGGAGGCCGCGCCCGGCCTGGACCTTCCCGAGCTCGCGGCCCGCTGGGTCGAGGGCGCGGCCGTGCCGTGGACGGAGCGCTGGCGGGGCCGCGGTCCCGGCCGCACCCCGCTGCCGGGCGCGCCGTTCGGCGGCCGGGCCCACTGGTTCGACGGCCGGGCGGCCGGGCCGCCCGGCGAAGGGGCGCGACCGGCCGAGGTTCCGCCGAGTACTACGAGGAAGAAGGAGACCGACGTGGCCGAGCCGGCCAGCAAGCCCCGCGAGCACGGAGCCGCCCGGCCCCGTCGCCGTACGGCCAAGATCGTCCTGTCGCCGGTCGGCGCCCCGGCCCCGGCCGTCGTCCCGGCCGTCGTCCCGGCCACCGCCGTCGTGGAGACCGTGCCGGGCGGCACGGAGTCCGCCCGTCCGACCGCGGTCCCGGTTCCCGCCGCGGTCCCGGTCGCGCCGGTGGCCGTCGACGGCGCGGAGGTGGCCCGGGAGATCACCGCCCAGGTCGCCGACATCCTCGGACTGACCCCGGCGGAGGTGGGCCCGGACCAGCTCTTCGGCGACCTCGGCCTGGACTCCATCTTCCGGATGGACCTCGCCCGCCGGCTGAGCGCGACCTACGGGGTGGAACTGCAGGCCGCCGAGCTGTACGAGTACGACACCGTGGACCTCCTCGCCGGGTTCGTCCGCGCGCACGGCCCGGCCGCCCCGGCCGGGACCGCCCAGGCCGACCCCTCGGTGCCCGCCCCGCCCGTGCAGGCACCGAACGCGGCCGACCTCGCGGTGCCCGCCCCGTTCGCGGCCACCGAGCCCGCACCTGCCCTGTCCGCCCCACCCGTGCCCGCCCCCGCCCCCGCCCCCGCCCCCGTGCCCGTCCCGGTCCCCGCCCCCGCCGCGCCCGCGCCGCTCGACCGGAGCCCGGCGCCGGAGGAGGCGCTCGCCCGGCTCGTCGAGCGGATCGTCGGACGGCCGGTCGACCCGGCGCGGGACTTCACCGCCAACGGGCTCTCCTCCTTCGACATGCTGCGCACCGTCAGCGCCCTGGAACGGCGCTTCGGTTCACTGCGCAAGACGCTGCTCTTCGACCGGCCGACGGTGCCGGCGCTGGCCGCCCACCTCGTCGACGGCCACGGCCGCGAGCGGACCGCCGTCCTGCTCGCCGAGGCCGTCGAGGCGGCCGGGAACGCCCCGGCGGCCGGGGCCGACGCCGTCGTGCTCGGCCCGGTGCCCGCCGCCCCGGCCCCCGCTCCCGTGGCCCCTGCGGTGCCCGCCCCCGCCCCCGCCCCCGTCCCCGCTTCCGTCGCCGCGGCCCGGCCGGCCGCGCCGCACCTTCCCGCGGCACTCCCGCTGATCGTGCGCAAGCGCTCCCTGGACGCCCTCCCGGAGGTGGCGGAGCTGCTGGCCGGGATCGACCGGCAGCACGCCAAGGAGGGCGGCCTGGCCGGGCGTGACATCGCGCCGCTGGCGTTCGTCGGCTCGACCCGGCGCGCCTACTTCAACTTCTCCCGGCGCGACGAGCACCTGTTCGCCTGGAGCTACGCGGGCTCCGAGGAGGACTTCGCCCCGCTGGCCGGGGAGTGGCTGGCGTACGCGCAACGGCACGGCCTGCGGCCGAACTTCCTGTCGCTGATCCCGCTGACCGGGGCCGGAGGCTCCCCGCTGACCGCCACCCCGTTCGGCGCGGTCCAGCGGCTGGAGGACCTCGCCGGGTTCTCGCTGGCCGGCGGCCGGATGAGCCGGCTGCGCAACCTGGTGGCCCGGTTCGAGCGGTCCGGCGCCGTCTCCACGGAGGAGTACACGGTCGGCAGCGACGCCGCGACCGACCGCGAGATCACCGACATGATCGTCCGTTGGGGCGACCAGAAGCAGATGGTCAACCCCTATGTGGCGGTGGTGCGGGAGGAGCTGGCCCGGGGCCGGCTGGACGCCCGGCACCGGATGTTCCTGACCCGGGTGAACGGCGAGCTGGCCAGTACGGTGATCGTCACGAAGATCCCCTCCGAGCCGGGCTATCTGCTCGACCTGGAGTTCTATCCGGCCGAGGCGCCCCGGGGCGGCCTGGAGTTCGCCATCGTGCGGATCCTCCACCGGCTGCGCGAGGAGGGTCTGACGCTGTTCAGCTTCGGTGCCAGCTTCGGCGTCAAGCTGGCCGAGTCGCCGAACGCGGCCCCCGAGGTGGAGCAGGGGCTCGCCGAGCTGCGCTCGATCGGGGTGTTCGGCGAGGGGAACTTCCAGTTCAAGAACAAGTTCCGGCCCGTCAACCTGCCCGTCTACCTGTGCCAGCCGGCCGGGCACCGGCCCACCCCGGTGTCCGAGGTGATCCTGATGATCGCCAATCCGGACCTCGGTGCCGCCGTGCCCGAGCTGCACGACGGCGCCACGGCCCCGGCGGCGCCGGTGGCCGTCCGCCCGGAGGACCCGCCCGCCGTCCGGCCCGCCCCCGTCCCCGCGACCGCCCCCGTTCCGGTCCCCGTCCCCGTCCCCGCCGCGACGGCCGTCCCGGCCGCCGTCACCGGGCCCGCGCCCGTACCCGCCGCCGCACCCGCCGCCACCGCCGCCGTCCGGGCCGCCCGCCTCGCCGAGGCGGGGTACCACGTGCTCGCGCTCGCCCCGGGCGACGTCGAGTTCGACCTGGTCACCGACTCCTGGGCCGAGCTGGACCACCCGATGGTGCGGGCCCGGGCCACCGTGCTGGAGGAGCGGATCGCCCGCGACCGCTCCCCGGCGGACTTCACCGCCCCCGGCTGGCTCCCCTTCGCCGACGCGGTGCCGACCGCGTCCGGCCGGGCCGCCGAGGCCCTGCTCTGCCGCAGCTGGCCGGGCCCGCGCGGGACCGTCCTGCACAACGGACTCTTCTTCACCTGGCTGCTCGGCCTCGCCGACACCGGCTTCACCCCGGTCCGGATCGGCCCGGCCGCCGACGGCCCGGCCGCCGGCACCCCGCACGGTCCCGGCGGCGGCCTCCCCGGCGACCTGGACCTGTCCGCCCTGCGGGCCGCACTGGCCCGCGGCGGCGCCGCCGTCTCCTTCGTCGCCGTCGAACTGTGCGGCAACGCCGACGGCGGCCGGCCGGTCTCGGTGGCCGGCCTGCGGGCCGTCCGCGAGGCGGCGGACGCGCACGGCGTCCCGCTGGTGCTGGACGCCACCCGGCTGCTGGAGAACGCCGTCCTCGTCGTCGAGCAGGAGGACGGCTGGCAGGGCGCGGACCTCTGGAAGGCGGCCGAGGCACTGCTCGGCACGGCCTCCGCGGTCACCCTCAGCCTCTCCAAGGACTTCGGCGTCGCCACCGGCGGCCTGGTGGCGAGCGGCCTGCCCCAGCTGACCGAGCGGCTGCGCGAGCACGTCGCCCTGCGCGGCGCGGAGACCGGGCTGGCCACCCGCAGGCTGCTCGCCCGTGCCCTGGCCGAGCAGGACGAGACCGCCGCGCTGGTCCGCGAGCGGGTCGCGGCGGTACGGGAGCTGTGGACCGGGCTCCGTGCGGCGGGCCTGCCGGTCGTCGGCCCGGCCGGCGGGCACTGCGTCCTGCTGGACGTGGACCGGATGCCGCGCTTCGCCGGCCTCGCCCGTCCGGTGGAGTCCTGCCTCGCCTGGATCCACCAGGGCACCGGGGTGCGCGCCGCCCCGCACCTCGCCGACCCGCGCCGCATCCGGCTGGCCGTCCCGGTGGGCTCCGGCCCCGGGCGGGCCGCCGAGGTGGCCGCCCGGCTCGCCGCGCTCTGGCGCTCGGACGCGCCGGTGCCGGACCTGCTGCCGGTCGACGGGACCGGCACGGCCGGCCGGCCGCCCCGCTTCCACCCCGCCGCCGGGCTGCCCGAGGACATCGAGGGCGCGATGCGGGAGGGCCACCGGGCCCGCAACGACAACGCGGCCGTCCTGGCCGAGCACGCGCCCGCCACCGAACGGCTGCTGCTCGCCCTGCCGGAGGGCGAGGTCGAGGTGTTCACCGCCGGCACGGGGCCGGTGCTGCTGCTCATGACGCCGTTCAACATCGGCGCCGGGGTCTTCGTCCGCCAGTACGCCGAACTCGCCGCCGGCCACCGGCTGGTCACCGTCCACCACCCCGGGGTCGGCGCCACCACGGCGCGCGGCGACCTCACGCTCGACGGCATCGCGGAGCTCTACCGCACCGTCCTGGACCGGCTGGGCGCCGACGGCCCGGTGCACGTCCTCGGCGCCTCCTTCGGGGGCCTGGTGGCCCAGGCCTTCGCCCTGCGCCACCCCGGCCGCACCGCCACGCTGACCCTCGTCGGCAGCTCCTACAAGGTCGGCAACCGGCGCGGCGAGGTCAACCGGCTGTCCACGGTCGCCGCCGAGGACTTCGACCGGATGGCCGCGGCCGGCCTGCCCGCCGCCGAGCGGGCGGCCCTGGAGGACCTCCTGCTCCGCTGCGAGAGCATGGACCCGCAGATCGGGCTGAGCTACCTGGACGTCTTCGCCGGCCGGCCCGACCTCGCGGCCCGGCTGGCCGGGATCACCGCGCCCACCCTGGTGATCCGGGGGAGCGACGACACCGTCATCCCGCCGAAGGCCGTCCACCTGCTGCACGGCGCGATCCCCCTGGCGGAGCTCGCCGAGATCGGCGGGGCCGGGCACTTCCCGTGCCTCACCCACCCGGCGGCGGTCCACCGGCTGCTGCTGCCCTTCCTCACCGCCCACGAGACCACCGGAGGCCGGGGTTGAGCACCCTGCGGCGCACCGAACGGATCAGGCCCGGGATGTGCGGGCACAACTCCCTCTTCGCCGGCCAGGTCGGCGACTGGACCTGGGACGCCGTCTCCGAGCTCTGCGGCACCGACGTGCTGAGCGCGCGGGACGCCTCGGGCGAGCCCACCTACCTGTCCTTCTACTACTACCGGGTGCGCGGAAGCCGCCGGTTCCACCTGCGCAGCCCCGCGTTCGGCGACGAACTCGACGTCACCACCCGGCTGTTCGGCTTCGGCAGCGAGTCGGTGCTCACCCTGCACCGGATCGGCCGTTCCGCCGGCGCGGCGTCCGGACCGCTGGAGCCGGAGGACTTCTACGCCTTCGCCGACCCCGACTGCCTCTACGTGGAGAACTTCAACCGCTGGGTCGCCCGCGGGGACGGCCCGTCCAACGCGGGCCTGGTCCGCGCCTCGCCGCCGGACTTCCGGCACGAGCACCTCCCGGAGCTCCCCGAGCGGTTCTCCCCCCGGCACGCCTACGGCCGGGCCCGGCGGGAGCTGACCTTCCACGACCACGAGGCCGACGGGGACCGGCTCGTCACCGAACTGGACGTCGACTACGAGGTAGACCCGTCCCGGGACCTCAACGGCGCCGGCCTGCTCTACTTCGCCTCCTACTTCTCGATCGTCGACCACGGCCTGCTCCGGCTCTGGCGCGGCCTGGGCCGCGACGACCGGTCCTTCCTCGACCGGGTCGTGGTCGACCAGCAGCTCTGCTACCTGGGAAACGCCGACGCCGGACGGCCGCTGACCGTCCGGCTGCGGCACTGGCGGCGGCCGGACGGCGGCGAGGCCGTCGACGTGGTCCTGCGCGACCGCGACCCGGACCGCCTGCTGGCCGTGTGCTCACTCCGACTGGACCGGGAGAACCCAGCATGACCGCACCAACCGCCGCCCGCGACCGGATGACCGCCGTGGTCCGGGAGGTTGTCGACCGGATCCTGCCCGGCGTGGTCTGGGACGGCACGACCGGCCGCAAGCACCTCAGGGAGCTCGGCGCGGACTCCGTCGACCGGGTCGAGATCATCCTCGGCCTCATCGAACGGCTCGGCCTGGAACGCGACATGGCCGCGTTCGGGGAACTGCCCGACGTCGACGCCCTGGTGGACCACCTGCTCGCGGCCGAGGGGAGCCGCTGAGATGGGCTACGGCATCGAGGCGCTCAACGTCTACGCCGGGATCGCGCAGATCCCCGTCCCGGCCCTGTTCGCCGGCCGCGGCCTGGAACAGGAGCGGCTGGCCAACCTCGCCATGCACAACCGCTCGGTCGGGCTGCCCTTCGAGGACCCGGTGACCAACGCCGTCAACGCGGCCAAGCCGGTCGTCGACGCGCTCGACCCGGCGGACCGCGCCGCCATCGAGGTCCTGGTCACCTCCACCGAGTCGGGGCTGGACCTCAGCAAGTCCGTCGCCTCCTACGTCCACGAGTACCTGGGCCTGAGCCGGAACTGCCGGCTGCTGGAGGTCAAGCAGGCCTGCTACGCCGCGACCGGGGCCCTCCAGCTCGCCGCCGGCTACCTCGCCTCCGGCGCCTCACCGGGTGCCAAGGCCCTGATCGTCGCGACCGACGTCGCCCTGGTCGACGAACGGGCGGCCTACGCCGAACCGGCCACCGGCCACGGCGCCGCCGCTGTCCTGCTGAGCGACCGCCCGGCCGTCCTGGAACTCGACCTCGGCGCGTTCGGGCTGTACAGCTACGAGACGCTGGACTCGGCCCGCCCCACCCCCGAGTTCGACATCGCGGACGTGGACCGCTCGCTCTTCGCCTACCTGGACTGCCTGAGCAACAGCTTCGCCGACTACCGGCTCCGGGTCGACGGCGCCGACTTCCGCCACACCTTCGACCGGCTGGCCATGCACACCCCGTTCAGCGGGCTCGTGCTGGCCGCGCACCGCAAGATGATGCGCGAGTCCGGCGCCTCCCTCGCCCAGGCCCAGGAGGACTTCGAACGACGGGTGCGCCCCTCGCTCGCCTACCCGGCCAGGGTCGGCAACCTCTGCTCCGGATCGGTCTACCTCGCGCTGGCCGGCCTGCTGGCCACCGACCCGGCGACCGACGCCGTCCGGGTCGGCCTCTACTCCTACGGCTCCGGCTGCTCCGCCGAGTTCTTCAGCGGGGTGACCGGACCGGGCAGCCGGGAGGCCGTCCTGGCGATGGACATCGGCGGCTCGCTGGACCGCCGCCGGGAGCTGGACTTCGCCGAGTACGTCCGGCTGCTGCCGGAGAGCCTGCGCACCCTGGTGCCGGCCGAGAACCGGACCGTCGACGTCGAGCGGTACGAGGAGTACCTGCCGGGGGACCGGCCGCTGCTGGTCCACACCGGCACCGAGGGCTACCACCGGACCTACGCGTGGCGGTGATCCGCCAGAAGGAGGCAACGACCATGAGCGACGCCGTGCTGACCGCCATCCGCGCCAGCGTGCGGGAGGTCCTCCCGGAGATCGACCCCGCCCTGGTGACCGAGGACGTCTCGCTGTCCGACCTCGGCGCCAACAGCATCGACCGGGTGGACGTGGTCACCATGACCATGGACGCCCTGGGCATCAGCCTGTCCGTCACGGACCTGCTGGCCGTCCACGACATCGGGACGCTCGCCGGGGTGCTGCGCCGGCACCTTCCGTGACCGGGGTCGTCGTCACCGGGGCCGGGGTGCTCTGCGCCACGGCCCCGGACGTCCCGGGTTTCGCCCGGGCGCTGCGCGAGGGCGTCTCGGGCATCGGGGCCCGCCCGGTGGACGCCAGCCACCCCGAGCTGCGCCCGGGGCTCGCCGCCGACCTGCCCGGCTTCGACCTGCCGGCCCTGCTCGCCGGCCGCTCCGAGGAGCTGCGCAGGGCCGCGATCCGCAGCACCGCCCGCTCGCCGATGCCGGTGCGGGCCTCCGTGGCGGTGGCCCTGGAGGGCTGGGAGAGCGCCGGGCTGCACCGGACGCCGGTGGCCGGCGAGCGGACCGGGCTCGTCGTCGCCGGCCACAACCTGGGCGGCCGCTTCGCGGACACCGTGCGGCAGCGCTACGCCACCAGCCCGGTGCACCTGCCGGCCCGGTACCCGCTGCAGTTCATGGACACCGACCACGTCGGCACGGTGAGCCAGGTCCTCGGCGTGACCGGGGAGGGCTACACCGTCGGCGGCGCCTCGGCCAGCGGCAACGTCGCCGTCATCAACGCGGCCCGGCTGGTGGCCGCCGGCGACGTCGACGTCTGTCTGGTGCTCGGCGCGCTGACCGACCTCTCCGACATGGAGCGCCAGGCCTTCTACAACCTCGGGGCGATGGCCGGGCGGCGCCGGGACGCGCCGGAGCGCTCCAGCCGGCCCTTCGACGCCGACCACGAGGGCTTCGTCCCCGGCCAGGGCGCGGCCTGCCTGGTCCTGGAGTCCGCCGCCTCCGCCACCCGCCGGGGCGTCACCCCGTGGGCCCGGCTGGCCGGCTACGCGATGCGGCTCTCCGGCAACGGCCTGGCCGATCCGCACCTCGCCGACGAGGTGGACGTGATGCGGCGGGCCCTGCGGCACGCCGGCCTCACCGCCCGCCGGATCGACTACGTCAACACCCACGGCACCGGCTCGCCGCTCGGCGACGACGTCGAACTGACCGCGCTGCGGACCGTGTTCGGCGCGGACGCCGACGGGCCCTGGATCAACTCGACCAAGGGCCTGATCGGCCACTGCCTCTGCGCCGCGGGCGTGGTCGAGGCGGTGGCGACCCTGGTGCAGCTGCGCGACGGCTTCGTGCACGGCAACGCGAATCTGCACCGGCCGATCGGCGCGGCCGGCCGGCTGGTCGGGACCGAGCCGGTGACCGCGCGGATCGACCACGCGCTGTCCAATGGCTTCGGGTTCGGCGGCTTCAACACCAGCCTGGTGTTCGGGCGCGCCTGAGGACCCGCCCGGCGGCACGGCCGGCCGTGCGGCGCACCCGCCGCACGGAGGAACACGACGAGAGGCAGGGACAGAGATGCCCACCGCGGTCGAGAGCCGCTGGCTGGCCGGTGACCCCCGGGTGGCCGTGGAGCCGGACGCCGTCCGGCTGTTCTGCTTCGCCCACGCCGGTGGCGGGGCCGCCGCCTACCGGCCGTGGCGGCCGGCCCTGGCCCCCGCGGTCGACGTGCGGGCCGTGGTGCTGCCCGGCCGCGAGTCCCGGGTGCGCGAGCTGCCGTACTACCGGATCGAGCAACTGCTGGACCCGCTCTGCGAGGCCCTGGAGCCGCACCTGGACCGGCCGTACGCCTTCTTCGGGCACAGCCTCGGCTCGATCCTCGCCTACGAGGCGGCCCGCCGGCTCTCCACCGGGCCGGGCCGGGGCCCCGAACTGCTGATCGTGTCCGGCCGGCGGGCACCCCGGCTGCCCACCGACCGCCGGAGCTTCTCCGACCTGCCGGACGCCGAGTTCCTCGCCGCCATGGCCGAACTGGGCGGCACCCCGGCCGAGGTGATGGGCCAGGAACAGCTGCTGAACCTGCTGCTGCCCACGCTGCGCGCGGACTTCGAGCTGCACGAGTCCTACCGGACGCTGCCCGGACCGGCACTGCGCTGCCCGGTCGCCGCCTACATGGGCGCGGCGGACTCCGAGGTGGACCGTGCCGAACTGCTGGGCTGGCACGCCGAGACCACCGGGGAGTTCACCCTGCGGGTCCTCCCCGGCGGGCACTTCTACCTGCGCGACGCGGCGAACGCGGTGGCCGACGCCGTCCGGCAGGACCTGGCCCGGGCCCGGCGCCGGCCGTGCTGACGGGGCCGCCGGGACCACCGGGACCGGTGGGACGGCAGGGGCGGCGCGGAGTGCTCAATTCTGGGCAGACCACCGCGGCCGGCCGTGTGAACCTCCCAGGGCAGGGGGACCTGTGTCACTCCCGCGGAGGGTCCGGACCCGGCCCCTCCGCCCTTCCATGCCCACCGGCAGGGCCGGGCCCTGCCCACACCCCGCGAGGGAGTTTGCCGATGACCACGACCGCCAAGGGCACGCTGGACGTCTCCGACTGGGAGGAGGCGGTGACCGCCGAGGGCGAGGGCCGGAGCAAGCAGGCCAACGCGCACTGCCTCAGCACCTTCACCGGCGACCTCCAGGGCACCGGCCGGGCGGACTGGCTGCTCGTCTACGTGGGCGACGGGACCGCGTTCGTCGGCACCCAGCGCTTCGAGGGCACGCTCGGCGGCCGGAGCGGCAGCTTCGTCCTCCGGACCCGGGGCAGCTACACCGAGACCGGGGTGGAGGTCGAGTGGGAGGTCGTCCCGGGCAGCGGCTCCGACGAGCTGGCCGGGCTGACCGGCGAGGGCGGCTACCGGAACGCCGACTACACGCTGGAGTACACCCTCGCCTGACCACCCGGGCCGCCCACCACCGGGCCGCCCGACCGCTCGACCGCCGTGGGGGGGCGCCCGCCCCCCCCCGCCCGGTAAGCCCGCGCGCTCCCACCGCATACCCCCGGGGTGGGCGCACCCCGGGTTACCCCCCGGCCCCCCCCGGGGGGGCCCCGGGGGGCCCCCCCC